>NZ_JAAHFZ010000116.1:0-7539 GCF_010672795.1 Moorena sp. SIO1G6 | reverse complement strand
TGGGAGCAGGGAGCAGGGAGCGGGGAGCAGGGAGCAGGGAGCAGGGAGCAGGGAGCAGGGAGCAGGGAGCAGGGAGCAGGGAGCAGGGAGCAGGGAGCAGGGAGCAGGGAAGAGGGAAGAGGGAAGAGGAACCCACCCCTAACCCCTCCCAGGAAGGGAAGTGAGGGAAGAGGGCAAAAATAATGTGTACCTCATAGCTACGATAAACGCTATATTAATCGCGCTCGTAACACCAATGATGTAGACATATTATTATATCAGTAGTAGGGTGGGCAAATGGACATGACACAAAGATGAAATTGCCTTTCCCTACATAATTTGCCCACCCTACTGTAAGCAACTTTAGTCTGGGGCGTTAGGGTCTGGTAACTTATTGCCGTTGTATGGAGGTTTACATTACATGAAAAAGCCCGGCTTGTGGATTGGAATGGCTATCATTATCTGCACATATATCTGGCAGCACTACGTTTACGTAGTAAATCAAGAAAGGAACGAACCCATCATCAAGAAGCAAAGTGACCATGAATGAATAACCGAAAATCGGAGAAGAAGCGGTGCAAGGGTCGATGCTCTTGGCTCGAAAGCATTATCGATGGCGGACGGGGCAAAGTGCGATCGCTCTTTTAGTAGGGTGGGCAAAGGTCGATGATTGGTGATCAAATGGTTAATGGTTGATAATTTGCCCACCCTACGCCACTGAGTGCGATCGCACTATAATCTTTGATTTAGCGGTGGGAGGATGTCAAAGTGCTACAATTTCGATCAATACGGTTTCGCAAAAATAACCCATGACTAAATTAATCCAAGAAACCTTTGAGCAGATCGCACAGCTTTCGGAAGAACAACAAAACGCCCTAGCCATTTTTTTACAAAAACACCTCGCGCTTATTTTGCAGCAAGCTGAAAGAGAGAAACGAATTGAAGAGAATACTTATACAATTAACGACTTCAATGAAGAGACCCAACAAGCGATTATAAATATTGAAGAACAAAAAAACTTGACCGTTTGTGCCAATAAAGAATCTCTCTACAATGAACTGGGGATTTAATGCTATCACCTGTTTTTGAAAACCGCTTTAAGAAAGACGTCAAACGGCTACAGAAGCGTGGCAAAAATATGGAAAAGCTTAAATCAGTTATTGATAAATTATTAGAGAGAAAAGAACTAGAACCCAAATACAAAGATCATGCCTTAACAGGAAATTGGAGTGGATACCGAGATTGTCATATCGAACCAGACTGGATTTTAATCTACAAAACCTCAGAAACCAATCTTTTTCTGGTTCGTTCCGGTTCCCATGCAGATTTATTCTAAATGATCATGAATTTGGAAGTGCGATCGCTCTTGTAGGGTGGGCAAATGGACATGATTCGAGATCAAATGGTATTAATATGATTATTTGCCCACCCTACGCCACTGAGTGCGATCGCACTGATGAAATTGCCAAGCTATCAGAATTTGCCGACCCTACCCTACGGAATGCTCGCTTTACCCCCTACTTCATTCGTTATCCTCCGCCAACACTTTAAATACCACAGGTCCTGTGATGCAAGGGAGCAAGAGTAATGGCAAAAGACTTATTTCATGATGTTGTCAAAAATGCCTTAATTAAAGATGGTTGGCAAATTACCGATGATCCGTTTTTTTTGAAAGTAGGCGGAGTAGAATTTTTTATTGATCTGGGTGCCGAAAAGCTAATAGCGGCAGAAAGAAATGGTCAGCGGAAGGCAGTGGTAAATCAAAAGTTTTATTAATCCCTCCTCAATTACAGACTTCCACCTTGCCATTGGTCAATTCATTAACTATCGAGTAGCGTTAAAGGTAAAAGATCCAGAACGACAATTATTTATGGCGGTTCCCGATACGACCTACCGAAGGTTTTTTCAGAAGGAATTTCCTCAAATGGTTATTCAAGATTACCAACTGAAACTATTAAGTTATGACATTGATAATGAGGTAATTGTATCATGGAAAACCTAGAAAAGCTTCAAAATTATCGCAGTATAATCAAGCAACTACTGAATCAATATGCCAGTTACAAACCCTCTCATGGTGACATGGAAATTCATAACATTTTTGATACGGAAAACGACCATTATCAAGTAATGGCCATCGGCTGGGACAAGAAAGAAAGAGTTTATGGCTGTTCAGTTCATTTACAGATTAAAAATAGCAAGATCTGGATTCAGAATAACAATACTGAATGGGATATTGGTCAAGATCTGGTTAATATGAACGTTCCCAAAAATGATATTGTTATTGGGTTTCAGCCACCTTCTATGCGCCAATACTCAGGCTATGGCACAAAGTAAGCATTCAGTAGCGTGGCCGTAGGCCAATCGCTGATCTTGTTTGGTGGGCAAATGGTCTTGGGTTCGAGATGAAATTGCCTTCGGTTTAGTATTTGCCCACCCTACCCGCTCCGAATGCGATCGCACTTCCGTTTAGTTGTTTGGTGGGCAAATGGTCTTGGGTTAGAGATGAAATTGCCTTCCGTTTTAGTATTTGCCCACCCTACCCGCTCCGAATGCGATCGCACTTCCGTTTAGAATTTGCCCACCCTACACCACAATCAGTGGATTTTGATAAAATAGTGCGATCGCTCTTGTAGTTGGGTGGGCATTGGTCGATGATAACTGATCAATTGGTCAAACCTTGTACATTTGCCCACCAAACCCCAAGGCGAGCAGTAGGGTGGGCATTGGTCGATGATAACTGATCAATTGGTCAAACCTTGTACATTTGCCCACCAAACCCCAAGCATCTGAAGGCGAGCAGCCATTCCCCATTACCCATTACCCATTACCTATTACCTATTACCTATTACCTATTACCTATTACCTATCTCCAAAGTAAAAAACCTACCCCTGTGAGCCCCACACTCTTCCCCTGTTCCCTTTTAAAAACTTCTGATGACTTGGATTATTACACCGCTACAGAAAATCTGGAATGCCATCTCTAAGGTATTTACCGCCAAGCTATTTGAATTTGGTGACCAAGCCTTTTCTCTGAGTTTCTTAGGCAAATTCCTGTTTTTATGTATCATCGCTATTATTATCTCCCGTACCATCAAAGCCCTGATTAAACATTGGTTACTGAGCCGTTTCAGGATGGATCGGGGTACTCGCGAAGCCCTCGCTTCTATTATCGGTTACATTCTAACCATCTTAGGGTTTTTAATCGTTCTGCAAACGTCGGGGATTAACCTAAGTTCCTTAGCCATCTTTGCTGGTGCTCTCGGTATTGGCTTTGGAATTGGACTACAAGATCTAGCTAGCAATTTTATCAGTGGTCTGACTATCCTGCTAGATCAACCGATTAAAGTGGGAGACTATATAGAAATAGATAATCTGTCAGGAACTGTGGAAAAAATATCGATTCGCTCTACAGTAGTACGAACCATCCACAACGTTTGTGTGATTATTCCGAATAACAGTTTTGTCCAAAATAATGTCATAAACTGGAGCTACCAAGACCCGACGAGTCGTCTCCAAATTCCCATGAACTTTCCCGATGAATTGGATTCCCTTGTCGTCACAGAGCTGCTGTTAGCGGCTGCCCGCCAAGAACCCCGCGTTTTATCCTCTCCCTCTCCCCAGGTTTGGTTCAAGGGCTATGGAGAGGAAGGAATGGATTTTGAGCTTTTGGTTTGGATCGATCAACCAGCAGAGATCGAAGCAATTAAAAGCGCTTTGTATTATCTGATTGATACGGAATTGCGATCGCGCCAAATCGAACCCGGCCGCCCTGAGCTAAGCTTGCGTATGCACAATCCAGAAACCTTAGTGTCCCTGTTTCGACAATTACAAACCCCCGGGGTGACTAATGGCTCCTCCTCAATCCACAACCAATCAGCTCCAGACAAACCCAAACCCAAGTCTGAATCCCCTTATACCTGGAAGCTGGCGGATCTATTGCGGCAAGTAAGTTATTTTCAAAACTGTAGCGATATGGAACTGCGACATATCATTGAGGAGGGCTATCGGAAAACTCTCCCAGCTGACCAAACCATCTGTCGGGAAAACGATCCAGGGGACTCATTTTATATTATCCTATCTGGAACAGTGGAAGTGTTCGTGGAATCCATTGGAAAACGAGTCGCTACCCGTAAGTCTGGGGAGTTTATCGGGGAGATGTCTCTGCTGATGGGTACTCCCCGTACTGCTACTCTTCGTACCCTAGAAGAGACAATGCTGTTTGTGGTGGATCGAGACAATTTACAAAGTCTATTGGCTAAGCACGAAGCATTAGCTGACCGAATTTCTGAAGAATTATCCAAACGTCAAGAGACATTGGAACGCTTAGGAATAACCGTCAGTTCCACAGAGCAAGACGAAACTCCTTTCGCCGCAGTTCGCAAACGTATTAAATCAATTTTTGGTATTTAAAACCGATAGTTATCATGAATCAACGTAATCAGGATAATCAGTATCTATCACACCCCTCAATTGATGAGTCAGATCAGCTTCCTAGCTCCTTTGTGGAAGCAGTCACTAGGGTGAAAACCTTTGCTCTGTTGGAAATGGAAAAAGAAACGGAGCGAAAACAGCTTTACTATCATACTTGTGACCATGTTAATGGAGTTCAGCGTAGAGCTGATCGGATTTTCCAAGCCATCAGACCCGATTGGGAAGCCGGTCTGGACAATGATATAGCACCAGACTATCTGAGCAGAATCAAACAGTTAATCGATCTGTGCGCCATTGCTCACGATATGGTGCAAGAGTTTCTCCCTCAAATCCAACCCCATACGTCTAGACGGCGAGAAAGTGGTGTGAGCGAAGCTGCTACAATTACTAAGCTTTTGGATTACATCAAAAATCAGAATGAATGGATAAGTAAGCAAACTCCTAACCATCTGACCTTGTTTACCAATTCAGATTTACAAATCATTACAGAAGCGATTAACGCTACCATTTGTTGGTATGATACTTCAGACAATACAATTTACCAACCTGACCTCTACTCTTATGATAAAAACCTATCTCTGGTAGCTCGGATTATTGCTTTGGCTGATTTAGGCACTTTGGGAATGGAAGGGATTGAAGCATTTAACGAGGAAGGCAGTCTGCTATTTCTAGAAGAAAATCCTGATATTATCCCCATAATTTTGAATCAAGATATTCCTGATTCCCAAGCTATCGATAAACAAACTATTTATGAAAATCTTAGACAACGGCTGCTGAAAAGGACTCGCTTTCAAGTCAATTTTGCTAAGGGACGAATGGCTAGATTTGCTCGTGAACTTAAAGGGTTTACCGCCGAAGCAATTTCGGTTTTAACCCATGATGTTTTTAAGTATTTGAATCCAGCCATAATTAAAGCTATTGAATTCTCAACTCCTACCGCTAATGACACCAATTTTGAGGAATTGATTGAGTTTTTCCAGCTCGATAAGTATCTGAAAAATTAGGTGATATCAGCTTAAAATCAAGAGCAAAAATGCAATCAATGATAGTGTTGCCGAATCACCTAAAAACTCCTAAAATCGATTAAACATGATGGGAGCAGGTCAAATTTCCCGAACAAATGAACTACTTGACAAAACAACAAAAATCCTGTTATGGAGCCGGTCTTAGTTGCCGAACAGATGAACTATGTACCATTAGAGCAAGCAATTACCCATGAGGGGGCTATAGATAATGTACAAATATTAGGCATAAGTGACATGCTCCCCCTATTACCTATTACCCATTACCTATTACCCATTACCTATTACCCATCACCCATTACCCATTACCCATTACCCATTACCTATTACCTATTACCTATTACCTATTACCTATCTCCAAACTAAAAAACCTACCCTTGTCAGCTACTCCCTACTCCCTACTCCCTACTCCCTACTCCCATTAATCCAGATAGCTTACTTCTTGGTAAACCGCCAAACTCCATCCCAATCCTGTGGCACCCCTTGGGCCATCAACTGATTAATTCGCTCCATATATAAGGCAGCGGTCTTATCCAAAGGATTCACCATTAACACGTGATTAAAATATTCTAAAGCCTTGTCAAATCCTTGAGTGCGATAACACTCTAAACCTTGTTCAAATTCCAGTTGCGTTTTTAACTTCAATTCCCTAACTGCCTCCGTCTCACCATCCAGCACTTCATAGATGGCAAGGGGTTCATTTCTACCTTTAACAATTGCTCGATCTAGAAACCGAATTTGATAGTGATTTGGATTGCTCAATTTCTCTAAGGTTTGCTGGGAAATTAAGAAAGAAACCCCATAGAACTTGGTCAAGCCTTCCAAACGAGCGGTCAAGTTAACATTATCAGAAAAAGCATCCCCCTGCATTCGGAATGTCTCTCCAACCATCCCCACCATCATGTGACCATAGTGGATACCAATCCCTACTTGAATCGGTAAATAACCGTTGGCTTCACGCTTTTGATTGTATTGGTGGACTTTTTTGAGCTTGGCAATTCCAGCACAGACAGCATTATCAGCGCCATCAGGGAAAATTGCCATCATGCCATCCCCAAGAAATTTGACAATAAAGCCATCGTGATTGCGAATTTCAGGACTAACACGCTTAAGATAGGCATTGACGAAGTCAAAGTTTTCCTTTGGTGTCATACTCTCAGAAATGGTAGTAAAGGAGCGAATATCACTGAACATCACCGCCATTTCTTTACTAACGTGGTCGCCTAATTGGACATGAATCACATTGTCTTTGTGCAGAAAATTCAGATATTCAAATGGGAAAAACCGAGCAAAGGAATTTTTTAGGGTTTCCAGAGTTTCATTGGCTTGAGTCAATTCTTGCTCACGGGCTTTTACCGTTTGAACCATTTGCCGGAAAACCCGTGCTAGTCGTCCTAACTCGTCGCTCCGAGCAGCTACTTCCTCCAGATTTTCAGGCTCAAAGGTATCATTTTCCACAGCGGCGGCTGCTACTGTTACCTTTTCTACCTGTTTTATATACTTTGACTGGCGCAGATTTTCAGCTTTAAGCTGCTCTTCAGCTTCGGTTCGTTTCAGGAAGTTAAGATAGGCTTTGGAATGGTAACGAATCCGAGCAATTAGTTCTACCCGATCTGGCAGTTTTACTAAGTAATCATTTGCTCCAAATCCAAAGGCTTTGGCTTTAATTACTGGTTCTTCTTTACTTGAGAGTACAATCAGGGGAATAGGTCTAGTCGGCGAATCCTTAGAGCGCAGAAAACGCACTAACAACAAGCCATCCATCTCCGGCATGACCAAGTCTTGTAGAATGACCGTTGGTTGGTACTCCTTAGCTACTTTTAAGGTTTGAGTTGGATCCTGACAATAGCGGAAGATAATATCCTTTTCCGGAGCCAACATGCGGCGGATGGCTTCGCCGATCATGGGCTGATCATCGATAAGTAGGACTTTAATCGGCTCTTGGGTCACCATTTTATTTGTAATGTCCTTGTCCAGCTTTGGGATACTCTTAAACCGGGATTATTAGGACAAGTCCCTACAAATCGGTTAAGGTAAATTTTATTGTTGCCCAAGTGAGGAGTGGTCAAGCAGCAATCGGAGTTAAGCCTCCCACTCATCTATTTGG
>NZ_JAAHFZ010000115.1:0-7782 GCF_010672795.1 Moorena sp. SIO1G6 | reverse complement strand
CGGTCAGCGGTCAGCGGTCAGCGGTCAGCGGTCAGCGGTCAGCGGTCAGCGGTCAGCGGTCAGCGGTCAGCGGTCAGCGGTCAGCGGTCAGCGGTCAGCGGTCAGCGGTCAGCGGTCAGCGGTCAGCCTAATGCAGATAGCTGATAGCTGATAGCCTAATGCTGATAGCCTTTAGCCTAATGCTGATAGCTGATAGCCTTTAGCCTAATGCTGATAGCTGATAGCCTTTAGCCTAATGCTGATAGCTGATAGCTGATAGCTGATAGCCTAATGCTGATAGCTGATAGCCTTTAGCCTAATGCTGATAGCTGATAGCTGATAGCTGATAGCTGATAGCATACATATAATCAGAAGATAAATTGTCACAGTCCTGGTCAATAATACCGATCAGCGTATGTTAAACATGAGACAGTTAGCAACCCGCCCCCTTGGTGCGGAGTTTTAAACTTCCTTTTTGTGAAATCTTAGGCACATCAATCCTATGTTAGGCAAGTTACTGGACGGGCGTTACCAAGTGACTCAAGTCCTCGGTTCCGGGGGATTTGGCAAAACCTATTTAGCCAAGGACACGAAGCGTCCAGGTAACCCAAGCTGTGTTGTTAAGCAACTTCAGCCTCCCAATGGCTCTCAGACATTTTTAGAAACTGCTCGACGCCTATTTAGTAGGGAAGCTGAAACCCTTGAAAAGCTGGGAAATCATGACCAAATTCCTCGGCTACTTGCCTACTTTGAAGAAGACCATGAGTTTTACTTGGTGCAACAGTTCATCGAAGGGCATCTCTTGAGCCAAGAGTTGTCCCCTGGTCACCGATGGCAGGAAAAACAGGTGATTGCGCTATTGCAGGAAGTCTTAGGTATTTTGGAATTTGTCCACCGTCACGGTGTGATTCATCGCGATATTAAGCCCGATAACCTGATCCGACGCACGGCAGATCAAAAGTTAGTCTTGGTGGACTTTGGTGCAGTTAAGCAAGTTCAAACTGATTTGGTTAGTGCCTATAGACAAACTCACCATACTGTGGTAGTAGGCACTCCAGGCTATATGTCCAGTGAGCAGGCTTTGGGTCAGCCCTGTCCTAGCAGTGATATTTATGCCCTAGGGATTATTGGGATTCAGGCATTAACTGGAATGTTACCAGATCAGTTTCAGGAAGACCTCAAAACTGGTGAAGTTAACTGGCAATCCCTGGTGTCAGTGAGTTTAGGATTGGCGAATGTCCTTACTAAAATGGTTCGCTACCAAGTCAAAGACCGTTACCAGTCGGCATCGCAGGTTTTACGAGACTTACAGAAATTGAGTACTAATTCAAAACCGTACTCCATCAATTCCCCGACCTACTACTCAATTCACAATATCCCCACAGTTGAAGAAAACTTCCCACCGGAGCAATTATCAAAGCCGTTCTCAGAGCAAAAAACTTGGGATGCAAATGCCGATAGAGGTTCTACTCCAAATAAACCAGCACCAACTCCCTTGCCTCCAACTAAGGCGGATAGATCGGATAATTTGTCTCTGATCATTGGCACTGGCATTGCCTTAGTTACTTCCTCGATAGCTGGTATGATCTACTCGATGCGTTCTAGCTCTTGGTCACCACCTAAAATAGTAAAACCAATTGCTCCTAGGAGTACACCCAATCACCGTTCAGATCCGGTGGTATATGAGCCACCAGCCCCAGCTGCCCCAGGTAATTGCCAGGTGACAGGTAATCCGTTCGCGAATGTGCGCTCCGAGCCTAACGGGTCAAAAGTTGGTCAGCTGAATCAGGGAACCAGTCTAGTTCTAACTGGTAGTGGACAACCTGGCTGGGTAGAAATTAGTTCACCGGTTACCGGGTGGGTGTTTACAAATTTGACTGACTGCGCACCAACGGTTGATCCAGTGGTGGCAACTGCTCCCAAGAGAAATGTTCCTAAGAGAAACGTTCCTAAGCAAAAAGTTTACCCAAAACCAAAACCTGTCGTCAGGAGGGCTCCATCGCCACCACAGACCCGTCAGCCAATACCAGCACAACCGGTAGATAATGGCTCACTAATTTTGGCAAGGGCAGTGGACAAGTATCAGGCAGGAAATATCAAGGGGGCAATTGCGATCGCACAAGAGGTTCTGCCTAGTAGTCCCGCTTTCAATGGTGCCCAAACCAAAATTGACCAATGGCATAATGAATGGGTATCCTTTGAACGCAAATTTGATCAGATTCAACAAGCCTATGAACAGGGTCGATGGGTTGATGTGTTGAACTATGCTCAGAACAGCAATTTGCCAGCACGAGGCCATTGGCGTAAGAAGTTAAATCGAATCGTTGATCAAGCTCGGCAGCAACAAGCCGCATTAGAAGCAAAAAGAAAGCAACTGGCGGTACAGAATCAAATTGGCTCTAGAGCAAACCAGAGAATTCAAAACAATTCACAGCCTGCTTCACGACCGGTTTCTATTGCTGCACCATTGCCTAAACAGCCAGTGGTTACCGGTCAGAAAACTACTGCACCACCACCGTCTCAATCTACTAAAATCAAATATTACGTGATACTCAACGACGGCAGTGCTAGTGGTTTAGCAAAAGCCAGGAAAATTGTACCTGGTGCTTTTTTGGGTCGATTCCCACAAGGTACGAGAATTCAGATGGGAGCATTCAAAAATGAAGCCAAGGCCAATGCTTTTGCTAACCAACTACGTCAACAAGGAATGTCTGCTTCGATCTATAGACCTTAATCTTTTTGTTGAACGCGCAGTGTGGCCTTTTGGCCAAGGTTAACCGGTTACCCTCGATGGGTTGATTTAGTATGGGTCGGGACTAGGGAACCTACAACTCTAGTTTGCTGACGAATCAGCACCGGCGAGATTCGACTGGAACGAGCTTCGCAACCCAGACAAGCACCCCCATCTTCTCATTCTGAGCGAGACGGGTGCTGGAAAGACTTGGCTCGGCGCATGGGTGGCTGACTGGATTGGGCTTGGATAAGACCTGAAAGTGATTTATACGAAGCGCAAGGGCGACCAATGGCAGGGAATGCCAGTGGTGGGTGGGGATCGGAAGTGATTTTGAGGCGATTGAGGATTAATTTCAGTCCCAGCTCGCAACCATGATCGAGCGGTGTAAAAATTTGGATGAGGTTGAGGAGCTGCCCCATTTGGTTAGATGCGTGGATGAATTGCGTGCGATCGCAGAAAAAATCGAAGGCGAGACAGGATACCAAAGGTTGATTTAAGGGGCTATTCACCTACACCAAGCCGATCATATAGGATGCATGAGAAACAAGCATGAGATTGATTCTTCATGCCCTTTGGAAAGCAAGTCAGGATGCAGGGGTTTGAGGGCATTAGAGACTGCTGAGATAACCTCACTATTATTCGACTTGGAAAGAAGGCAGTTGACCATGCTAAGGGGCTGTTAAAAAATGGGGTAATCACTGAGCCAGACTTCCAATGGTTGCATAATCAATATCGTCCCGTTACGGTAAATGATACCCTAGCTGAGTACCCGCGTCCTGAGAATTGGCAGCCTACAGGTAATTATATTTCTGTCAGCAACTCTGCAAAGAATGACAGCTTCAACGACATTTTTGGACAATTCAGCAACTCTTCCGGTGGTGGGGGTGCGGAAGACTCGGATGGCAATCCGGAAGACTCTGACCCGGAAGCGGAAGACAGCCGGAAGACCTATGGGTAGGGAGCGGAAGACGATTTCGCCCGGTTTGAGGCTTTGCTGGATAACCCCCCGGATGAGCCGCTATTTGATACCCTCGATCGCAACGGAAGACTCTTCCTGCTGAGGGTGATGTTATACCAAATCCTGTTCCCATACCCCCCTTATCTGCATAGACCTAGATTTCTGGCATAAACTGGCATAAAAAGATTTGGTCGATTTTTATCAAGGGGTTTTGACAACCGGATTTGGTATTATACCGAAATCTGGGCATCCAGGAAACTATTCGTGGGTGCATCTCAAAGTTGTAAATCTATCACTGAGGGAACTGTAGAAGTTTTTTAGCCTTCAATGGTCGTATTTTTGCAAAAGTGAGATGCACCCCTATTCGTTTAGCTTGGGGGCATAAAGCTGGTGGTAGGAATTATATCAAGTATAAAGCGGCGAGAGAAATGCTAGAGCGGATGATAGAAGAGTTAAATGAGCAGGGATTTAATGCTGAGAATAATTTGGGGTTTGATTCTTAATTTTACTTTAGACAAAATCAAGGAAACATTAACACCGAGCCAGAGAAAAGAAGTAGTCTAAGGTGTGATCAGACGATCGAACGGGAGTTACCCCGTGGGGGTAACTCCCGGTAGAAAAGAATAAGGGAATTTCCGCACTTTTGGAATTAATCGAAGATTTCCGCGACTAACCATCTCAATCTCCCGATTCATCTCCTTGATGGCAGCGGTGGCGAGACTTTGATAAGGAGTTAAAGGAAATAGGATTTTATATAGCAACAGCCAGGTTGGTTAGGACGCTAAAGTGAGGACGTGCTCCATAGCCTCTCGCAGTGTTTCAAAATGCTCTAGTTGCAAGCGAGGTGCGGCTTTTTAGCCATGACCAGCATTTTTCAATCCGGTTCAAGTCTGGTGAATAGGGTGGGTTTGTACCACACCTGACAACCTGCAGCCCGAACCAGTTGCTCAATACGTCCACCTTTATCAAAGGTGGCATTGTCAATCACCAGTTTCTGCCCTGGTCTCAAGGTGGGAATCAAGCACGTTTCGTTCCCAAGTTTCAAATACCTCTCGATTACAATAGCATTCAATAGTGAAAGGTGCTAACAACTGTTGGCCACAAAGTGCAGCAATCATGTTGACTCGACCTTTTCTGCGACCGGACTTCAGGTCATGAAAGCGCTCTCCTTTAGGACTGTAACCATAGCCATAATCGTCTCGATGATCCATACCTGACTCATCGGCATAAACAATCTGTTCATATCTTTTGGGTGGCTAGCTGTTCAACAAAGGCTTGGCGTAATTGTTCATCTCTTTCACGGTAGCCGTAAGTCTTTTTTTTCGCGTAAACCCAATTTTCTTCAAGGCACGTGATATTGTGCGTTCGCGAAGCGTCGGGCAAAGCCCGAATCGCTGATCTCTCCATCCCATAACTCAGCCATCTCCACCTGGGTTTTGTCACCATGGGTTTCGGCATTGGCTCGAAACTTCTCCGAGTCAGTGATCTTGTTATTCAAGCCTCGGTGCTCCCTGACTTTGGTTCGTTTGTCCCCCGTCTGTTGCTTTACGCCGTAACCACAAATTAATGGTGTTGCGGCTAATGTTAAAATACTCACTGGCTACGAGAGCGCTTCATGCCATTGAGTTCGATCGCCTGAATTACTTTTTGGCGCAGGTCGTAGCTGTAAGGTTTGGGCATGACAGAAATCGGACGATAAGTGGAAGGGCTTTTCTATTCTATGTCCTAACTATGATGGCGACTGCTATAATTTGTAGGCGTAGGTGTTTTTGGAGCCAAGTTCGGGAAACCCATCCTCACGAAGATGAAATTTAAATTTACAAAGATGAAAACAATCGATAAGATTTAAACATAAAGCGTTTTACTATTTGACCGCATGGCTAGCATATTTGTGGGAGCTAGAATCCCTCCATGCCTTCATGAAAAGTTTTCAGACTACATAACTAAAGTTGATGTTACTAAGTCTGAGGTGTTGACCGCTGCACTGGCGCAGTATTTAGGCGCAACAGCCGATGTGCCTTTGAGTCAAAGGGTGGCCGGGGTAGAGTTGAAGGTCGAGGAGCTTCAAAGGAAGTTTGCGGTATTTGAAGCAAGGGTGTGTGCCAAGTAAACATTACAATTTTTGAGTCTTATGCATTTTAGAGATACACTGGATATTCTGCTTGAGAGGAAGTGGTACGATGAAATGAGGGAATCTAAACCAGAACTAAGAACAAGGGAATCTAAACCAGAACTAAGAACAAAAGAAACTAAGTTTGGAATGAAGTTGGATTCAACTGAAATTTCTCTTAGTTTAGGTATCTTTGGTATTAAGTGGAAGTTCTCTCACAAGAAATGATAGGTAAAACACCTGGTTGACTGACAAAAGTTCTCCCCGGAAGTCTTCAAACCTAGATGGGGTAGCCGAAGGGGGGAATTGACAACAGGCAGAGGGAGCCAGCATTCTCAAGATAGATACCACTAATAGCTGGTGTTCTAAATCGCACTGGCCTTGAGTGAGGATGGAGGCGATAGTAATGAGCATCGAACGAACGTTGCCTTGAGAACTAGGACTCAGAGAGTTGAGGCAGCTCCAGACAGGATTATTCGCCATTGGAAGAGGCTGTTTGAGCCGGAGGTCGGAAGGTGTAAAGAGTTGATGTGAGGGAGTCATTTTTCTTTTGAGGATCGATTCAAGCTAGGGAAGGTCTCACTAATGTGATTAGGACGGGTTAGGGTAACTGCGTCGGCGATCGCAAGGGTCAGTTCCCCGGCGCACGGCTAGTACAAACATGAGCGATGCCGGGGTCTACTGCCAGGGATTCATAAAATTTTAGGTCATTTTCGATGGCAGTGCGCCCATCCATCTTGGGTTCGTGTCACCGGACGCCACCTCACCTTAAAACCCAAGCATGTCTTGACTTACAGCCAATTAATCCCCTCTTTAAGGCGTGCTTTCAAATATATGTTACGCTTACGTCCAAAGGTTTCAGGAATAACGCCCCAATTAGGGGACAAATAGGGCATCCTTTGGAGATGCCCTCAGTTAGATCTAGATAGTTACCCCCATCCGACACATAGCGACGCAAATAACCCCATAACAAACACAATACCGCATCATCACAGACATATTTCCCCACAATGTCCATCAAAAAAGAATGATTGATACTCGCGTAATAGCTCTCCGTTTTGCTGCGACACATCACTTACACAGTTAATCCACCTGTAGGGGCACATGACATGTGCCCCTACTATTTATAGCGTTTGCTAGGCTTTGGTAAGCAATTGTGCGTAAGTGCGTCAGAGAAATTGACTAGGTACGTAGCAAAAACGGGAACCAATAGAAGGACAAAGCAAACGGCGTTGCTGAATCAAGGAATGAATGCGCGGACATCTGGTTTTGGTCAAGCCTCCGTTGGTCCCCCAAGGGAGGGCGTGTTTACCAAAGGTTAGCGCCAGATGATGATCCCCCCCAGCCCCCCGCGCGGAAGGGGGGAGCCATTCTCACAGTCCCCCTTTTTTAAGGGGGATTTAGGGGGATCTCCCTTAATAAGGGGGGAGCCATTCTCACAGTCCCCCTTTTTTAAGGATTTAGGGGGATTTCCGAGTTTTCCGCCAGATGATGATCCCCCCAGCCCCCCGCGCGGAAGGGGGGAGCCATTCTCACAGTCCCCCTTTTTTAAGGATTTAGGGGGATTTCCGAGTTTTCCGCCAGATGATGATCCCCCCCAGCCCCCCGCGCGGAAGGGGGGAGCCATTCTCACAGTCCCCCTTTTTTAAGGATTTAGGGGGATTTCCGAGTTTTCCGCCAGATGATGATCCCCCCCAGCCCCCCGCGCGGAAGGGTGGAGCCATTCTCAAAGTCCCCCTTTTTTAAGGATTTAGGCGTGTTTTAAAATTTTTCCGCCAGATGATGATCCCCCCCAGCCCCCCGCGCGGAAGGGGGGAGCCATACTCGAAGTCCTTAATAAGGTGGGAGCCATCTCAAAGTCCCCCTTTTTTAAGCTATGCTTTATAAACATCTTTCTTAACATAAAACTTGACAAAAAGAGTCAAGTGTGTGTTCTTGCTAGAATCGCCTCTGGCATCTATTATCACAAATATGGAACAATGGATATTGAAAGAGCTAGGA
>NZ_JAAHFZ010000114.1:0-7964 GCF_010672795.1 Moorena sp. SIO1G6 | reverse complement strand
GAACAACTAGTGGGGTGGTTGAGGGTATTAATAACAAATTAAAAGTTATTAAACGTTCAGCTTATGGATTCAGAAACTTTAAAAACTTTCAATCCAGATGTTTACTTAATTGGAATTTTAACTAATAGTTTAGCATACTAGGTACTGAAGAACCGAATATTATAAGCGGACTTAATCGAATCAGCATGAACAGCAATCTTACCTTTCTTGGTCTCGGCGTTATGGGTGGATATATGGCAGCCAATCTTGCCCGTAGTGATTACTCCACTAGTAATTACCCCACTATGGCTTGGAATCGCACCCCTGATCGTCCAGGAGTGAAGATTGCTGCTGATGCTGGAGCCAAGGTAGTCTCATCGATCCGGGAAGCCGTCGAGTCAGCTGACATAATTTTTTCTTGCTTGGGGGATGTCCCAGATGTGGAAGCGGTTATGCTAGGAGCTGAGGGAGTGGCTGAGTATGCCAAACCCGATACCCTAATTGTGGATTTCACCACCATTGGACCAAATGCAGCCCAGGGAATCAGTGGGGAACTAAAGAAGCACAACCTACGTTTTCTGGATGCACCAGTTTCCGGTGGGGATATCGGAGCCAAAAATGGGACCCTAACCATTATGCTTGGAGGCGACCAGAAGGACTTCGAGGAGTGTAAACCCCTACTGGAAATTCTTGGCAAAACCATTCGCCTGTGCGGTCCGGTGGGCAGCGGTCAAGCCGTTAAACTGTGCAACCAGGTGCTTTGTTCTGTCCATATGGTAGCCCTATGCGAGGCAATGAAGTTGGCAGAACATCAAGGAATTGACCCTAATTTAGTTATTGAGGTTTGTAGCACAGGTGCTGCTGGGTCATGGGCGTTATCCAACTTAGGGCAACAAGTGGCTGAATCTGACTTTGAGCCTGGTTTCATGATTAAGCACATGGTCAAAGACCTCAGGCTTGTACTCGAAAGCCTCCAGTCTTCTAGTCTGGATTTGGCTGGAGTTGAATTAGCTGACCGTCTTTTCAAAGTTGTTCAACAACTTGACAGTGGTAAAGGAGGTGAACAGGGAACTCAAGCAATGATTCGTGCTTACGGCGAACTCAGAAGCTGAAGGATGATGGCTTTAACAAAACTCGCTATCCATCCCCAGCTTCTTTAAAGGTGGGGATGGATAGCGAGACCGATTCGTGATATAATAAAATTGGTCGATGACCCGCCTGACTGACTAAAAGGCTACCTATTGATAGAAGGTATACAAAGTACTAGCAGAGCTCAGGGAAGAGACTTGCCCCGGCTGGTTAGCCATAGATGCTGTAATTCCAAGGTAAGTCTGTCGTCAAACTATACGTCTGCGGAAGGCGGATGTCTGCCTGTGGACGCTGAGTAAGACCAATTCTAGCAGGCGCGCGCCTCCAAGGCCGGGGAACCCGGCCTTGGGTCGCGCCTCTGGTTGAGGCGTCGGGGACGCGCGCGGGAAGCCCGAAAGACGAATAAAACCGTCCCTGAGTTGACCTGAGAATTGGAAGCCCCAACCTCAGCGAAGCAGGTTGGGGTACTTCACGCTAGTAGCGGTGATACCAAGTATTTCTTGAGATTTTTCCAAAACTTGATCAGGGTCAAAGGGTTTAGTGAGGTACATATCTGTGCCGACCTCTTTGCCCTTTTGTTTATCAAACTCCTGTCCCTTAGCCGTTAGCATGATCACATAAATATCTTTGATACACAGAACATTTTTGATCTGATTACAGACATCAAAACCACTCATTTTCGGCATCATTAAATCTAGAAATACCAGATTAGGTTGCTCTGACTTAACTTGCTCTAGAGCATCTTCACCATCCTCAGCGGTGAGTAATTCTACCCCTTCATCTTCCAGGTCTTCCAGGGTTTGCTCGATCAGGAGTCTCATATAAGGTTCATCATCAACGATCAAGATTTTTTTAGTCATAGAGTAGTCTGCTGGGTAAAGCATTACCTGTTTCTACACCAATTAATTTACTTGATCAAGTGAGGTATTCCGGATGCTTTGCTAGTAAATCGGTAGGGTGTTTTAGGCATTGATTAATTAATCAGGGATAAGTATTCAAGCCGACACGATCTGAAAGTCGCTGTAGCTAAAGTACGACAAAAAAGTCCCCACACCAAATGGCAATGGGGGCAATACTGCAGTTGCTATCGTTGCCTGAAACTAATAATGCCCTGTATCAAAACCTGATCAAGCCAACAGTCTTTTCACTGTTTAACTGATCGGGGAGTTTGAGGGGTCTATCCATCCCCATCCCTATGCAGGGGTGGGGATGGATAGACCCCTGGCCGTAGGCCACGCTACGCGAACAAATATTTAGCGATGACTTGACGACTTATCGCCAAATATATATCCCTCTTTTGTCACTCTCCGAGAAGTAAAATAAGAGAATAAACAGATTGGGTAGCTCAAAGGTAGATAGGGCAATGGATGTAGAGTTACAGATTCTCAAACATAGTGCCAGAGATGCACAACCAACAGTTTCGGTTATTGATCAATATTGTGAGGCTTATAAAGACCTGTTTCCAGAAGTAAGAAGTTATGAATGTTTCAAATATTTACATTTAGGAATAATCTCACCGATAAAGAGAAAGTCGCTATAGGTGCGCTTGACCTAGGCGAATTAAATTCGCCACGGGTCGCACCTCCAGAAATAGCTAAGTTAGTAGGCATAAAATCTGCTCAGTCACTCCATCATTTTCTAGCCAATTCTCCTTGGTCAGCGACTGAATTAACATCCCGAAGATTAAGTCGGACGCTCAAAGCATTAAACTCCCAAATAATCACGGTAATAATTGATGAGACAGGGGATAGAAAAAAAGGAAATAAAACTGACTATGTAGCCAGACAATATTTAGGCAGTGTAGGAAAAGTAGATAATGGAATCGTGTCAGTAAATGCTTATGGAGTCTATAAAAATATTCCTTTTAATTTACTAGTTAAAGTCTTTAAACCACAAGGAAAACTGAAAGAAGGAGATACATACAAAACGAAGATTGAACTAGCCTCGGAAATAATTACTGAATTAGTCAATTATGGATTTCGGATTGACTTAGTATTAGCTGATAGCTTGTCTGGTGAAAGTAGTTCATTTATCAGTACATTAGACAAATCCAAATTACCTTGGATATTAGCAATTAAAAGCAATCATGGGGTCTGGATGCCAGTTGCTCAGAGAGTAAGAGCTAATAAGTGGTGTAAGTTTGAGCGAATATTTAGCAATCAAAAATCATAAACTAGATATATCCGAGAAATTATTTTTGGCAAGAGAAGTTACAGAACTTATTGGGAAATGACTACAGTTCCTGAAACCATGCCAGAGAACTCTACATCTTTTGTCATGACTAATATTCAGGATAAAAGGAGTAAAATTAAGAAGATTCTAGGCAATCTTTACGGGAGGCGAACATGGGTTGAATATGGTTTTCGGCAGTGTAAACAAGAACTGGGTTGGACAGATTATCGTTTTACGGATTTTCAGGAGATTAATAAATGGTGGGAACTAATTATGAGTGCTTATCTAATGATTAGTTTAAATACCCAGGAAATGTCTACTTTAAATTCATCTGAACTAGCTGATTCTGAAATGCCGAATCCGACTGTTGATTTCTCAACACATCCACAAGCGATGCAGCGCGGTCTTGGGGAGGCAGCGCGGTCTTGGGGGTTCCCCCCATGAGCGACTGCCGTGGTTTCCCCCATGAGCGACTGCATCAAGACATGGAATAATAAAAGTGGATGGAAAAGTATCTTAAATAATTTTCGTTTAATTATTCAACCAACTCTTTTATTAGGATTGATTTTACCGTGGCTAAATGTTATAGATAATTCTTATTTGTTACTCGGATTTCATGATTTAATTGATACTATAAATCAAGTTAAACCATTTTAAGTTTATTGATCAACTCCCCGATTTTTTATTATCTCTTAAATTCGGAGAGTGACAGAAGAGGGATATAGCAACCGAAGTATAGTTTAGGAAAGAGTATTTTGGTTGAAAGGGAGCAGGGAGTAGGGACTAAGGCCGTAGGCCACGCGGGGCGCGTTCGGAGCAGAAATATGTCTTAAGCTTTACTTCGACTGCTATATAATGATAGAAGGTCGATAGATAAGTGTAGAAACAGTGAGACATCAAGCCGTCAAAATAAGGATTTACCCCACACAAGAGCAAATTCATATACTTGCTCAGCACTTTGGCTGTGCTCGTTGGTGGTGGAATTATGCGCGCTAAATCAATGCATAGAAACTTACAAAGAGACAGGCATTGGGTTGTCTTGTTCTGCACTCAATGCTATGTTGCCAAAGCTCAAAAAAGATGAGAAAACCGAATGGCTAAAAGACTGTTACTCTCCTTGGGGGGAGGTAAATGCCTGTACTTCCTGCGGAAAATGCGTAGATGCTTGTCCCACAGGGGCAATTTTCCGTAAGGGCACAACAACTGCAGAGAAAGAACGCGATCGCGGTAAGCTGGAATTTTTGGTTACAGCTAGAACCAAACAAGAATGGAAGCGATAGGTTCTACTAATTAATAGTTGGACAATTGGATCAGTAATAGTTATGAACAAATCTCAGACAAGCCTAATTAGTCATATCTCTTGGGGTCGTATGGAGGTAACCAATAATGGTGATAATTATCAATTCAAAGGTTGTAAAGTATGGCCGGGAGGAGCTAAGGAATGGGATTGGAGACTTACAGGTACTCGCCATCAGCCCGGTATTCAACCCGCCGATATCGAAGAAATTTTGGCTCAGGGCATAGAGTTTATGGTTTTGTCCCGTGGTATGCAACTAATGCTACAAACCTGTCCAGAAACTGAGGAATTGCTCCATCAAATAGGAATTGAGTATTATATCGGGCAGACTAAATTAGCTGTAGACCTATTCAACAGTTTGATGCAACAAGGTAAAAAAGTCGGAGGTATATTTCATTCGACTTGTTAACTCGTTATCAGCTTGAGTAACGATGGAAAAAATTAAATTAGCAACAGTATGGTTAGCGGGGTGTTCGGGATGTCATATGTCCTTTTTGGATCTAGAGGAATGGCTGCTCGAACTCGCCCAATATGTAGATGTGGTTTACAGTCCCGTTGGGTCTGACCTGAAAGAATACCCGGAAAACGTGGATGTTTGTTTAGTAGAGGGTGGTATTGCCAATGAAGATAACTTAGAACTCATTAACCAAGTTCGGGAACGTAGCAAAATCCTCGTTTCTTTCGGAGATTGTGCCGTCACTGCCAACGTTCCTGCTATGCGGAATATGCTGGACGGTGCAGAACCTGTTCTCAAACGCGCCTATCTCGAATTGGGGGATGTCACTCCCCAACTCCCTTACGAACCAGGAATTGTACCGGAATTACTAGAGCAGGTACTGCCCGTTCACCAAGATAGCAGCTTGTAGTAGGGTGGGCAAAAACAGTTTGCTTCTTTTGAGTATTCTAGATTATATTACTTTGCCCACCCTACTTTAATTGGTCTGTTCGCGTAGCGTCCGCGTAGCGCATAAGCTGATAGCTGATAGCACCTCAAGTAGCGTCCGCGTAGCGCATAAGCTGATAGCTGATAGCTTACGTTTTAGAATACTACAGCGGAATTGGTTCTGGTAAAGACGTCTATATCTAACCCCCTATTTAATACTGCAACTTCCGATCCATCAACCGATAAAAAGCCGGTGAAGGCGTCGTAACTTACATCAGTGCTGCCTACAACTACTATCGCATCACTTCCTACTTCGAAGTCGAGGATAATATCCAAATCTCCTTCTAAGAACTGATCTGCGAAAAACTCGTAGATATCGCTGCCGCCGCCACTGATCAGAACATCGGATCCTTCATTGCCAACAACAACATCATCTCCTAAGCCGCCTCGAACAATATCATCTCCCAGACCGCCGAAGACAAAGTCAGTTCCTCCAGCACCCTGGATGTTATCGTCTCCTGCTCCAGCCATGAGTATATCTACTTCATCGCCGCCAGCTGCTACATCATTACCGTCGCCAAAAATAAAAATGTTAGTTTGATCTTCTTGTCCTACGGCGAATACACCTCCACCCTCTTGAGGGCTATCAAAAAACATTGCACCCTCAAAGTCGCTTATAAATAGCGGACCTGTGCTACCTGGACTTAATATTGCTGCCATTTAATTGTCTCCTTGTTTTAGCTTGAATTTTCTCTAACAGTTGATGTAGGGTGGGCAGTGCACCAGACAGATAATGAAGCTTGCAAAGCGCGCTGGTAGGCACTGCCCACCCTAGGATTAATGACAATGATGCAAGATATCGGTTAATCACGTTGTATTCAGGTAAATCGTTAATTGTTAATGGGAATTAATGGGAATTAATGGAAGTTACCATCAACAATTAACGATGAATGAGTAGTCTAAACTACTACCTGGTAGGATGAGTGTTTAACCGGAATTGATATCAACTATAATTTTTTATACTTGAATAAAAATTATAAACAAATTATAAAAAAGTTAGACTTTTTTGATTTAAATCAAGTGTTAGAGGAAGCGATTATAAATTATTGTCAAGGATAAAAATTATAAACAAATTAGACTTACTTGATTCAAATCAAGTTTTACACAGGTCATAGCTTGTCCGGTGAATCACTTCATATTCAGGGCAAGGGTTAATGCTTAATGGTTAATTGTCAAGAGTCAATTAACCATTTTCAATTTTCAATTTTCAATTTTCAATTAAGGTAATCAAACGCCTCTTACGAGTAATTGCTCCTGTTTTCTCTAGTTGCATCAAAGCTCGTGATACGGTTTCGGGAGTCAAACCTAGTTCAGCAGCAATTTCTTTGAAGGGTTGGTCTAAGCTGAGAACCGTTTGATTACGGAACTGAGCTAAGTAGTGTAGATATTGAAGTACCCGGTCGTGAGCAGTCCGAATTTATCGCCACTCTAAACGGACTCTGAGGGAGTGAATGTGTCTAACCAAAATGGTCATGAAATTCTCGGCCAAGTCAGGATAAAGGCAAAGGCTTGACAAAAGAAGTTGCTTGGGATAAAAAATTACTCGTGAAGCTACCTTAGCAATTGCTGTGTAAGGATAGACCGTTGAAAAAAGAGCACTTTCAGCTAAGCTCTCACCAGCTCTAACAACCTGAAGTGTAACCATTTTCCCTGATTGAGTGTAGTGAACAAGTTTGAATCGCCCTGTTTCCACTACAAAAAAAGACGATGCGGAATTTACCTGGTAAAATAGCTTCTGTTCAGCAACCAGATTCTGGAAGATGACACCCTGACTTAGAGCAGGGGGAAGGCTCTCAGGTTTCAATAGATTCATCAATAAGGCTTCTAGTACGGCACGACATGTGAATAGTTTAAGCAATCATTTTTGGCGATGTCTGTTGGAAAAGATCGGAAAAAATCAGAACTTGAACACAGAAAATGTCCCAGGCAGCAACTATAGTTGTTTCAATTAAGGATAAGACGGTAATGAGGTAAAATAAAAAGGGTATATTTTCAATAACTGACAGCAATGCCATACAGTCTAGATTTCAGAAAAAAAGTAATAAAGTATATAGAAAAAGGTGGAAAGATTACAGAGGCAGCGAAAGTATTTGGGATAGGAATAGCGACAATATACAAGTGGTTAAATCGTTCATAACTAAAGGCGACTAAGGTAGAACGTCGTCAAAGAAAGCTAGATTGGAAAGCCTTAGAACAAGATGTCAAAGAAAATCCAGATGCTAAATTAATAGAGAGAGCCAAAAAATTTGGAGTGCGCCCGAGTGCAATATTCTACGCACTCAAAAAAATGAAAATAACTCGTAAAAAAAAAGAACTTCGTTATCGGGAAAGCGATGCAGCGCGGTCTTGGGGGTTTCCCCCGGAGACGAAACCTGATTACGTTGAGCCTTTATGGTTGGTAGGTTATGCAAAAAAGGGTTAAAACTTGAGGCGCGACCCCGTAATTTAATTCGCCATAGGAAAGCGCGCCTCCATTGATTAAGG
>NZ_JAAHFZ010000113.1:0-8096 GCF_010672795.1 Moorena sp. SIO1G6 | reverse complement strand
GAAACAAGTACTTGGGTAGTAGTGGCGAACTACATTATGGTCGTTTGCTAGATATCGGGCATCAGCTTGCACTCCCCGATGAACTGTATTGGCAAAAAGAAACCGGTCAAACGACCGGCTCGCAAGAGTTAAGGGAACTAAATTACAAAATCAATGGCGCGAGTGAACTGATAGAGCAGTACCTCAGCGCCCATGGGAAGGATGCTATGCCGGGTTCTCCCCGCTGGGAGCACCTCCGCCGGTTCCGTCAGTGGATGGAACTTCTGGGTCTTGATAGTCGGGGAGAGAGCGAATAAACTCTCTTAACACTTCTGTTTTACCGCGTAAAGTACGTACACAATACTCTTCTAACGCTTGATATTCATAGTCAGGCATCTTAAAAGTAAGAGTTTTTACTTTAGGTCTTGTCATTATTAGCACTTATCATGTATTGTTTTAGTTAGTGCTACATAAATACTAGACGGCTACTATGACAAGTCCATCTATAGGTAACGAAGCAGGTGCGACTGGTACTCGCACCCACTTCAACAGAGGCAGGAAACGTACTCCTAGCCGTTCTTTAGAGTCTGCATCTAGTCTATCTGACATGACGGCTGTCACAATCACTGGTTACTGTGACAGTGCCCCCACCGAATGGCAGTTACTCCCAACATTCGCATCATTTTCACTGAGTGCGGATGGTTCTTTTCCCAAAGTGAAATCATCTAAGTCCAGTTTCATAGATTTGAAAACTGGTCAGCATGAGACCGGTATCGCCACCGGTCGCTGCTACCGCATGTACTTGGGCTAGGATTATGGATAACATAAACTTCACCAGTGTACTTGCAATGTTTGCGCTAGCAATGCACTGCTTTTCTTACTTTGAGATAACCGAACTCAACCACAAGCTTGAAACAGTCAAGCGCGAATATGCTGCGTTCAAGTTGGGGTGTCTAAATGGGCGGTAAGTGGGTGGCAATGCCACTCAAAATAACCAGTAAGTTACTAGATTACGGATTGTGGTTTGGCTGTCGGTTAGTGATAGTTACTCCACGAGTCGCAATTTGGATGTGGAAGTCTCTATCCCGCTTATCGCTTGACTTGTCGGTCATGGCTTCCAAGTCGTATGATAAACTCATCACCGTTTATGACCGTTTACCATATGACGGTGGTTTTGATGACATTGTTCTGGTTTCTGTAGATGAACACGACGGGAATGTGGTTGGGCTTCCCGTCGATTTACTAACAGAAATTCAATCCAAACAATTAATGATTATCGGAGCTACTGGCTCCGGAAAATCAACACTCGCTCAATGGTTAAGTTACCAGGTTGGTGGAACCGTTATTGTTTACGAGTGCGAGGGTTCTCCCGACTCATGGCGTGGTTTACAAGTGGTAGGCCAAGCTGAAGATTTTGACTCCATAAATCAGTCCATGGCTGCTGATTTAAAAGACTTAACCCACCAAATTGAAATCCGGGCAGAGCGTGGGGATTCGGCATTAGCTGGAAGTGACCGGGTACTAATCGCTGAAGAATTCCCGGAACTTGTCCAAAAATGCAGTAATGCCAGTGAGTGGTTGGAGAGACACGCCCGTCGTGGTCGGAAAGCCAGACGTTTTTTGATACTTCTATCCCAGTACGACCAAGTTGCAGCTTGGGGTCTTGAGGGCAAGAGCGGTATAGCAGCCAATTTCAGCAAGTTACGGCTGGGTAAGCTCGCGGTTAAGCACGCTCTCAAGCTCAAAGACGACCAGTTAGTGGAGTGGCTCAAGTCCGATAGTACACACGCACTACTGGATGATGACCCGGTGCAACTGCCAACGTACCGGGAGTTAACTCAAGTTACACGCCAGTTACCGATTTCGACCCGGGAAATCGCTGAAACCCCCGGCAGAACTGAGTTGAACCGAATTTCAGAGAGTTCCGAAGACTCCCAAATTTTGGGAAAAGCGCTGGCTGAACTGGCTCAGACCAAAAGTCCAACGTACGTAATCAAAAATGTTCTTGGGTACACCGGGAGTCGGTACCAAGCCGGGAAAGCAGAATTTCAGAAACTGATAGGAGGGAAGGAATGACTGAAGCTGGTCAATATGATTCCGATGTTCACTTTGATGAAAACGGTGAAGTGGAGTGTGCTTGGATAGCAGAAATGCGAAATCCATGGGCACCGGAACCACACTGCTACGGACCAGCAGCCACATTTTGGGGCGAAGAAGCCAAGAAGTTCAATGATGAGTTTGATGCAGTAGCTGAAGAAGTTCGCAGTACTGGTGATAACTCAAAAATTCAAAAGTTTTTGGAGAATAAGTGGCATGGAGTTTGAATTAGAAAGCATCCGGTTAATCATGCTAACTGGACTATGGTACATTACATTTTGGATGATAGCCAATGGAAACTGAAATTCTAGTCAGGGTAAAGCATTCACTTGATGGCTTAGTAGAAGAGTGTTACGAATCTGGAGACTACTGGGTTGAAATTTGGGATGTAGGTTTTTTAGATCTAACCGAAATAGAGATGGCCAAGTTTTTAGAGCTTGGATACTCCCCCGCTTACCCAATAGATTGGAATCCGAAACAAGTATCTGGAAAAATTCAGTGTGCCGAACTGGATTTGTGCCGGATGTGGAACATCCCATTTTAGTTAGGAATAAAGGACTATGAGCAAAGACAAGACCCCAGTCAAGGAAGCGGTAATCACCGAAGTAGAGACATGGTGGGGTATGACTCAACTGACTGCTGAGACTCTAGCAGAAGAGTTGTTAGAAAAACCACAGTCGGACTACACACTGCTCCAGGTAGCAGTCAATAAACTGGTCGGGACTGAGATAGTCCGCCCACGTGGTCACTGGTAGATGACTTGAGCATGACCTAAAAAATTGAGTTGATTCATACAAGCTATTTGTTCAGGTCATGCTCAAGTCATTATGATTTAAATCTCAAAAGAAAAACTAATTATGGCTAATATCAATAGTTAGTTTGATTATAAATATTTAAGTTTAGTAGTATTTATACTACATACGCCTAGTGTTGTTTATTGTTCAAGAAAAGACCTATCTTTTTAGTGAGAATGAGAATTGAGCGCCAAGCGAAAATCTTCGAGTCACACCCTCTAGACGATGTGACTCGAAGATTTTCTCTAGAAAACAGCACGGCAAAGCCAAATAGTAATCATTCTCGCTGAGATAAGAGCTGATTACTTAAATAGCTGTCTTGTAGTATGTTTGTTTAACTATTATGTGCGCTACTAATAAGACTTTTTACTACTTGCTAAATAAAGAAAGCATTTTGACAAGAATGCAGGCCATATATTCACAACATTGAGCATCTATAGATGCTGCTAAACCCCTTTTAAATCAAGGGATTGCGCTTTTGTTGCTGTTAGGTAATAATGGTATTGGCCAAAAAAAAGCCGTGGATAGTGAACTCTTAACCCATCCTCCCCTGAAAAGCGGGCAGGAACACTAGAGTTGTTCTAACCAAGGCTTAAAAAAACAACATTTACGTCTTTATGATATGCGATTTCCTGAACCAAGTAAACTCCCAACAAACCCAGCGGTAGCCTCTCTACCTCAAGAATTCGACTCACACAACAATAACGACGACAAATCTCCGGGATATCAAGCGGAGACTCAAAGAATTATTGAAACTATAGCGGGACACCACCTCCGCGACCTACGCTCTTCCGCGATTAGTGATGATATCATTGCCCTGAACTTTGAATCATGCACTGGACGATACGATGGTCACAGCCGCCTCTTATACTCTCCAAAAATTAGACGGCGTAACGGAGGACGGGTTACAGACAGTACTCTCAAACGTTATCGTCACATTGAGAACGGAGGTTGGTGGTGCTCCGGTATCGATCTAACCACTTTAGAACCAGGATTATGGGGATGTTTCAAGCCAGATACCCCTCGTCCTGCTCCAGGCAAACCCGGAAAGTGCATCAAGTATGAGCACCCATGGAAAGCGGACACTGGGCTATTTACCCTTCGTGTACTACCAGAATTAGCTCAGCAGATACTTGAGAAGCACGGACACAGTCTTGACGAAGCCCCATCAGATTGCCCAGATCCATTTTGGTGGGTAGTAAAAAACAATCCTGATATTCCAATCGTCATAACAGAGGGAGCCAAAAAGACTGCTGCCCTACTCAGTGCTAGGTATGTAGCTATCGGCTTGGCTGGCATTTGGAATTTCACTACTCCAAATGCACAGGAAACATATCCAGATACGTTTAAACCAGAACTAAAGTGTTTAGTTCAAAAAGGCCGACTTTTCTATATTGCATATGACCAAGATGTTGACCAAGACAAACCCGGACGAACAGATGGCGCCCGGGAAAAACTAGGAAAGCTTTTTGAGTCTCAAGGCTGCAAAGTAAAAATCATTCAGTGGGACAAGAATGAAGGTAAAGGCTGCGATGACCTAATCGTTAATTGCGGCCAAGATGCTTTCCATCAAGTATACAATAAAGCTATCGATTTTTCTGTATGGACAGCAAGACGGGAAAATCAATGTACTCGTGCCAATCTAGCAATTCATCAGCGCTTTTTAGAAAATATAACCATTCCAGAATCCGAGAAGTTGATAGGGATTCGCTCACCGAAAGGGACTGGAAAAACAGAATTCATCAGCAAAGAAGTTAAAAAGCAGCTTGTTATCGGGAGAAAAGTTTTAACACTCTCTCATCGGATCCAACTTGGGAAAGCGCTTTGTGTGCGATTTGGAATCCCATATGTAACCGATCTCCCTCAATCCCAAAGAGGTGAATCTCAATCGCTTGGGCTTTGTGTGGACTCACTTCATGAAGATTCACAAGCTGGATTTAATGTCGATGAATGGGATGGGGCTGTTGTTGTTGTTGATGAAGTGGTGCAGGTTATGTGGCACCTGCTTCATTCCCCAACATGTAAAAAATCCCGGGTTAAAATACTCAAAGATTTCAGGACTCTAATTAAAAATGCGTCTAAAGTCATAATCGCAGATGCAGACTTGAATGATGCTGTGGTGACATACTTTTCCAAGTTAATGGGAGGGATAGATGCATTTGTCATCCAAAACACATATAAATTCAATCGGGGTGAGGCTTACCGATATCCAAAACCAGAAACTCTTATCACTCAGATAACAAATGAAGTGAGAGATGGGGGTAAGTTATTTATTTCGTTAACAGCTCAACAAGAGAAATCACTTTGGAGCACCACTATACTTGAGATATGGCTCAAAGAAAAGTTCCCAGATAAGAGAATACTGAGAATTGACTCCCATTCAATTTCAGATCCCAATCATGAAGCATATGGAATAATCCCACGACTTAACGAAGAACTGCAAAAATATGACATAGTCATAGCATCCCCATCCATAGAAACCGGGGTGAGCATTGACATAAAGGGCCACTTCACCAGTGTTTGGGTAATAGCTCAAGGTCTTCAAAGTGAGAGCAGTGTCCGACAAGCTATTGCAAGAGTTCGTGAACCAGTCCCAAGACATGTTTTTGCAGTTTCATATGGAACCCTTGGACAGGTTGGAAATGGAGCAACCAAGTGGAAACCACTTTACAAGAGTCTTTCTGCCGCTAAAAGGATATGTTGGGAACTACTCCAAAAAGACCGCTTAAGTAGCGAGCAGTCGATATGGGAAGTTGAAGCTATAGATCCAATGTCTGATGAACAGCGATTGTTTGCCCAGCTAGCTGCTATCCATAATGCTGGGATGATTGGCTATGACGAACAAATCTTTACAGGACTCAGAGAGGAAGGGTATCAAATAATTGATGTAGACTCTGAGAAAGATGAAGACAAAAAGACTAAAAAAGAATTGAGGTCAGCCAGAGATGAAGGATATGCCAAAAAGATAGAAGATATTGTAACTGTAGAGCCATTACAAAGCGAGAGCGAGTACCAGACAATTAAAGATAGTCACTCCAAAACTGAGACAGAACGAAACAAAGAACGAAACTGGGAAACTAAACAGCGTTACGGGAAAGTTACTCCTGAGCTGGTTAAACTAGACGACAAAGGCTATTACCCGAAAATTAGACGAGGCTACAACTCAAGTAAAGGGGAGCCATTTGTTCCCGAGAAAGACCGGGAAGCAGCTGAGTCTCAGACTGCGAATGGTGGATTGTTCGCTCCTGACTTTATCAAATCTCAGAAAAATTCGCAAGCAATACCTTTTATAGCGTTGGAGATTCTGAAGTTTCTAAATTCCGACAGAACATTCTGTAACAGCAATCTAGATGTCATTGAGTTACATGAAAAAGCTACCAGTCCACGTGCAGCATCTCAGTTAAGTATGTTTGGGCTAGGCAAATTCAATACTAAACAAAAACCGATCTCAGTTCTGCGGAGTCTTCTCGACAAACTTGGCTATGGACTTGAAGAGGTCAGCCGAGGTAAGTTTGTCAACGGGAAGAGGGAACGACTTTATAAGGTGGTTGATAAATTTCCAGACCGTGAATGGGTATATGACCACTGGTTTAAAAAAGATGAAGAGAGGCGGCTAGCCAAATTAGCCAAAGCCAAGGAGAAAGCTTCATTAATTGAACCAGATATCCAGACAAAGGCATCTCAACCGACAAGTATTGAATCAGAACCCCAAACAATCTCAGCCCTAGCAGCTTCTATCATCCAAAAACTGACTGATGCAGCTAAAGCCACCCCTGAGTTCTTAGAGGGAGTAGTTAAGGACTTTATTGATTCCAAAGAGTGGAGTCAGGTGGGGGATGAAGTTTGGCTTAACCTAGACCGTCATAATCCAGCCCGAAGACTGATTACTAATTGGACTTGGCGCACAACCTAATGCACCTGGTAGTCTATCAGCTCATCTTCCTCCTAATTCACAAGTAAATAACTGACAATTATGAATATAAGTTGATGTGCATTTGACATCAACTGAATTTCTCATGCCTATATTGTAGTGTCCCTCCTCCTTTTAGCTATTCGGGAAATTTTGCCTTGTCTTCTGTACTCTTTTTGATGTCAGATTTGTTTGTTTTAGTTTGTCCAGATTTTTAATATATAAATAGTAATTAATTTTCTGGACTTGAATCAAAAACGAAAAAAAGCAGACCTTAGTTTATGTCTTGGGCCGACTAAGCCTACTGGTTCACCTTTAGACCAGACATAGGCAACAGCATGAGTAAACTCTACCTTGACCTCAGGACGTTGTGAGACCTTCTTGGTAATCTTACCATAAACTTTGTGGGTACCTGGGTTATTAGGGAAACCCCCATCGATGCTGGATACTCTAGTCTTCCCTTCTTCCATTGTGTGACCTTGAATAGACATGATTTGTCTCATAACTCGTTTACCTTCCGCTTCATCCTTACAATCAAGGGAGAACCGATACCCTTGGTCATCGTTGTAGCTTACTCGGATTTTCCCTTTGTTCCAGTACATTTGTGGATTAGCTAGGGTCTTGTAAATTTTCTCAGCTAATGCTTTAGCTTTTGCCTCTGTAAAGGTTTCGGTCGTTTCATCTACTAATCTGAAAGTAATTTGTGAATTATATTTCCATAAAGGTCTTCTTGTTCTATCATCAATAGTCAACTGAGAAAAGAACAACTTGACTTGAATGTTTTTATATGTCTTTACTTTCTCATAGTCCTCTACTGGCCAGCCATACATTGCTGGCATTAACGTGTGGATATAATTCGTATAAAAAACAAATAATAACATTCTCCCCAGTATTACTAGGACGGGGTCATCTTTGTGAATTTTACAAGCTAGGACGAAGCTCGAATGAGGCTCTGATATACTTTCACTTACTTCACTCCCAAAATGAGCTTTCACGACTTGGTTATGAATCTGTGTGACTACGGATATAAAATGCTCTACTCTATTGAAATTACTTGGTAAGGGCATGGTACAAGTTCCTTTATGATTCAAATCATAACATTTACAGCTTGTCAGTTATTTTTTGGTTGGCTTATATCGGGATACCATCCTATGTAGTCTTACACGAGTCTTACATAATTATGCTAATGTAGTCTTACACAAGTCTTACAATACAAACGCATTGGCCATGAAGAGAACTAGTACTAGCACCGTGACTGATGGACTACTCCACTGTATGAATGGCAATTGGACCATCCAAATCCCAGCTGACGCTTA
>NZ_JAAHFZ010000112.1:0-8104 GCF_010672795.1 Moorena sp. SIO1G6 | reverse complement strand
GAGGCGCTCCACTAGAGACAATCAAACGGTATGTGCAAAATCAAAAAGAGGTTTAGGGAATAAATTCCTGTTCGGGCTAACCCCATGGATAGAATCCAGGGGCTTGCGCCCTCAGGATTTTCGGTCAGAAATTCGCTCCGTCTCAGCTCTATCACGATTATGGTTTATCCTGGCAGTGGCCACTCTATACGTCACAGCCCAAGGTGTTGAGGTGGTAGAAACGGGTAAACGTCGGTGGGTAGATACCCACTGGTTTCGGGGCAACAGCTATTTTCGAATTGGCATAGATTGGGTTAAATCTTCTCTAGAGAATGGCTGGAGACTTATTCGTCGGGTCCGTTTCACCAGCAATCATGATCCTGACCCAACCATGGCTTCGCGCAAGCAACATGAGAAACGAAGCTATCAGCTGGAGTTCAAAATACAAACGTACCACTACGCTGTTGAATAGTTTTGTCAGTCAACCAGGCATCATGTATTGATTTTGCTAATTTAGTTCGAGCAAGTCCTTTGATGTTTAAGTTTTCGTGAGCAATTAAATCGTATTTGCTACATAGCCAATGAGCAACCTGATAATGAAATTCCTTCCGACAACGGGTTAAGTGGAGGTGCAACAAGGCGACTTTATGCTTGGATTTTTTCCAGTTCTTAGAACCCTTGACGCGGCGTGACATTACTTTTTGAGCCTGAGCAAGCTTATCCTGAGCTTTCCTATAAAACTGCGGAATAGGTACTGCTTCTCCGTCGGATGTGGTCAAAAATTTCTCTAAGCCAACGTCAATACCAACGGCAGATTTAACTGAATCTACAGGTAACAGTTCAGGGACGGTATCATCTTTCATCGAAATACAACAATACCAACCATCAGCTTTTTTGACGATAGTGCATTGCTTGAGGACAAAACCCACGCCCTTCGGGCAAGCTTCGCTAACAGGCAATGGTCGGTGCATTACGACAGGCATTGACCCAATTCGACTCAGCTTTAAGACACCATCAATTAGATGTGCTCCAGCTCTGGAATTATTAACTCTAGGGAATACAAACGACCTAAGTTCTCCAACCTTTTTAAACCGAGGTCTACCCCCACGTTTACCACTCGCGTCAGGTTTCCTCCACCTGTCCCAGGCTTTATTTAGCCTTTGTAGGTTAACTTGTTGAGTCTCTGCGTAAATTTTTTTGTACTCAGGAAACAGTCGTTTTGTTTCCTTGAGAGCTGCTTGTTGAGTGTAGTAATTTACCTCTTCTGGAATCTCACCGATCGGCTCACTCACTAAACTGCATCTATCAATCGGGGAACGAGTCCGATTGAGCCAATCAAGTCTTTCTCCCAATGCGTAGTTCCAGTGGCGTCGCAGCAATTCGAGCCACCGTTCCATGGTGATAATTTGTTCAGGACTTGGCTTGATTCGGTAGCAATAAGTGAGTATCATGGTTTTAGTGTAGCATTTATCGCGTATTAATAAAATGTAACTACACAAAAAAAAATAGGTCGATTTATCGTTTTACTGTACATATTGTACTATTAACTAAGTACAGACGACAAGTCATATCAGATCAAATCTTGATTCGGCAGAGCCGACGCTGCGCGAACAGGTTAAAGCAAATATGCTCTTGAAGTTACCGTAAGGATAGGGTCGCCTTATCACAAAAGACTTGAAGCTTTTACGCATAACCTACCAACTATAAAGGCTCCACTAACAATCAGGTTTCGTCTCTGATACTTGCGTCAAGTGGGAGTGCAACCTGGTGGAATTTAACGGAGAGAGTGATCACATCCACTTACTTGTTGACCTTAACCCTAGAGTCGCTCCGGTTAAGTTGATAGCAAATATCAAGACTGTAACCAGTAGATTGATTCGCTCCCGATTTCCTGAATACTTAAGGCAGTTTTATGGGGACAAAAGAGTTTTCTGGACAGGATATTATTTTGTAGCTTCCTGTGGCGGTGTAACGATTGACCAATTAAAGAGTTATGTCCAAAACCAGGAGACCCCGTCAGGTAATTCCCCGGAGAAGAAACCTGAGATAGGGTCGCCTTAATCAATAAGTTTTAACCCTTCTATACATAACCTGCCAACCATAAAGGCTCCACTATCTTACGGTAACTTCTAACCCGCTAACCCTCCGGGTATAACGGGAGACCCCTTACCTGTTTAGTTGGTGTGATCACTGGGTTGCTAGCCAGTTACGGAACTATCGCAGTAGCAGGTTTTGGTATTGCCTCACGAATAGAATCCTTTAGCCAGATTGTGCTATTGGCACTGTCTGCCAGCATTGGACCATTTGTAGGGCAAAACTGGGGGGCGAAAAAGTACCTCCGTGTCCATCAAGCCTTGCGTCTAAGTTTCCTATTTTGCTTATTTTGGGGAGTGCTAGTAACAGTGATTCTTGCTCCCACAGCTCCTTGGTTAGCCTCGCTGTTTAACAGCAACCCAGAAGTAATAACAATTACCGCCACTTACCTACTTATTGTCCCGATTAGCTATGCCGGAGCAGGCGTGATTCTAGTTGCTAGTTCCACCTTTAATGCCTTAGGTAAACCCTTACCATCAGTGGTGATGATGGTGACTAGGATGGTGGTGCTTTACATACCACTGGCCTATCTAGGCAGTCAGCTATTTGGGGTAAATGGTATCTTTGCCGCTGCCTGTATTTCTAACGTAGCTGTTGGCTTAGGAGCATATATCTGGAATCAGAAAACTTGTGATCTCAAAACTGTCTTAGCATTGGATAAAAATTCAGTGTCTGCTGGTATGGGTCAGCTTTGAGGTCAGCTATCAGCTGTCAGCTATCAGCGTGTCGCGTATCAGCTATCAGTTATCAGCTATCAGCGTGTCGCGTATCAGCTATCAGTTATCAGCTATCAGCCATTCGCGTAGCGTGGCCCAAAGGCCAAGGCCAAAGCCTGACTACTGACCACTGACGGCTGACGGCTGAATGCTTACCTTCTGACTTCACTGCTCCGAAGCTCCGTTCGCGTTTGGCCTACGGCCAAACGCGAACGCGCAGCGTCGGGCAAAGCCCTAAAGCGTGGCTCACGGCCTTAGCTCCCTAAAAACATGTACCTAACCTAATTGAAAACCGCTATATAACAAAAGAGTGTTTGGCAGGTTGCCAAACCTTATGGCTGTCAATACAAATGATGAATTTATAATCGTTTTACCCGATATAAACTATGATAATTACTCAATCATAGTAGCCATAAAAACGTTAAATACTAGTCACTTAAATGGCTAAAACAATTATTTGTAAATAAATGTCAACAATTTAAATTACCCCTTGCATTTTTTCGAGGAGTTATCTATACTATAGAAGGTAAAGACTGAGACTAATAACCGCGCTGAGTATGCCCGTTAATCATGACCAGCGCGGCTTTCCTCCCAACCAAGTAGGAGTTACTTCTATAATGCCAAAAAAAATCACGATCATCAATCCCGGCTTTTCAGCAAGTCACCGGATCTCCCTTGGGAATACTGAATTCTGACCTCGAAGACTGTAAGCATTACTTGAAATGCCAAAGGGTGCATCTCCTAAAAGCTGTTTGACCTGGTGAGTGGAACGGGCATGTTGGTGAAACGGGCATGTTGCTGGCATGGGCATCTTGGTGGCATGGGCATCTTGGTGGAACGGGCATGTTGGTGGCATGGGCATGTTGGTGGCATGGGCATGTTGGTGGCATGGGCATGTTGGTGGCATGGGCATCTTGCCCGTTTCCTTCCTCGGGCGGGCTTTCCCAACAAAGTGCGAAGAGGTGGAAAATGAAGGCAAGCCCCCCTAAAGCACCACTAGCAAGTACTGTAGTTCTAACCTAGCTGTTGGATTAGGGGCATATATGTGGAATCAGAAAACTTGTAATATCAAAACTGTTTTAGCATTGGAGAAAAATTAAGTATCTAATGAAAACTTTAAACCCTAGTAACTTATCCCTGGATGATGTTCATCGTCTTTTGAATCTCGAAGAACATTATGATGGTTCATTCACACCCTTGTTATCCTTAGAACCGTTAAAAGACGTTGAAAAGCAGGAACTAGTGCAAATAAAGAATGATTTTCGCCCCTATCTAAGATCAGGAAAAGTCTCTGAAGGGCAGGTGAAGTTAGTAGTTATTGCTCCATTGCTAAGATTAGCTGGCTTCTATCACTATCCGATTACAATTTCCGTGGAAGAGGGGATTGCCGAAATTGATAGTGAAGAGGAGGAGACACGAATTACAGGGCGGCTTGATATTCTAGCAATAAACAACCAGCAACCAACATCAGCTAATAACTATTTTTGGGTATTGGTAATCGAAACGAAAAACAGTCTAGTTGACGTAACAGCAGGTTTACCACAATTACTGACCTATGCCTATAAAAGTTTAGAGCATCAGAAATCGGTATGGGGGCTAGTGACCAATGGATTACGTTATCAGTTTGTTTATCTACAGCAGGAAACTTCCCCAATTTATCAGCTGATGCCATTACTAAACCTGATGGAATCTGATAGTTCTATTCAATTGCTAAAGGTTCTTAAAGCTATCTGTAAACTCTGAAATGTGATATCCTAATGTGATATTATCAGCAGGGATGCTTGCCCTAGTCATTCTTATTTCCCGGTTTCAAGGAAAAGTAGATACACCCTGCATTTAGTTAATCTCTCCAATTCTACCATTACAGAAACTGAAGCATCAAAACCATGAGTATCCTTTATGAAGACCAATCATTGTTTGTGATGACGATGGAATCACAATCCAATTTCATTATTTCCCTATTGGTTTAAGCATTCAGCTAATGGTAATAGCCAAGACAAAATCGGTTTGATTGATATCAACTCCTTAGGTTTTGACAATGCGGCGTGTGCCAGCTAGACCTACAGCGAATAAGCCTAATCCCAGTACAGTGGAGGGTTCCGGTACACCAACTGGTTTGTTATCAGAGGGGTAGACAACTTTTATAGGGGATATTCCTGTTAGTTTACTACTGCCTTCACGATTAGACCCTACACTTTGCAGACGCACTGCAAACTTTTGCTCCTTAAACATATTGAGAGTTAAGGCTTCTGTAGCGTGAGATAGGGTAAAGCTAGTGGCTTGAATATCATCACCTCCGATACCATTGGTGCCAATCTTTAAACCAAAATCGAATGAGCCAGGGTTGCTCGGACCACCACCGTTGAGATTGACACCATTGCCAAGATTCTTAGTATTGGTTACCAAACCCCCGGTTACATCATTGCCACTAACACTCAAATCATTTGAGTTCAAATTGAAAGTGTCGTTAATATCGAAGAATACCCCAGTGATGTCGGCCAAGGTATCAGTCACTTCAAAGTTAAACTTAACATCATTGCCAACTTCCTCTAAAGTAATGTTGACTGTAGCTGGAGAACCGGTAAATGGAGAAATATCGAAGTCAAGAGCAGCCGCTTCAGCAGAGATGGCGGTCAATGTAGAAGCAGCGATGGTTACAGTAGCAGCTGCCATTAAAGAGGGCTTGATGTTCATGAGTGTGTAATCCTTAACTTTTCTTAATTATCAGGATTACAGGCTGATGTTTGCATTCAGGTTGCTTCAATGTATCCCTAGTTGATGACTTACTGTATCACTTCCGCAGATAGCCTAGGTCTAATTCCATAATGGCGATAATTCCAATAATCCCGCAAAATCTTGTTGTGGTCAAAGCAGAGATTAGATGGAACTTCCCAAGGGTGAAAAATGCCGAGATTTTTAGCATCATCAGCCGCTTTTGGTTCACCAGTTGCTGTAGCTAAAAACACAATACTAATGGTATGTTTACGGGCATCACGACTAGGGTCAGAATACACCTGGAATTGCTCAATTAGTTCAACCTGTAAGCTGATTTCTTCCTTAGCTTCCCGCAGCGCTGCTGTTTCTACCGACTCGCCGTAATCTACAAAGCCACCGGGAATTGCCCAGCCTAGGGGGGGATTCTCCCGTTCAATCAAAATAATCGGTCGATGGGGTCGGTCGATTAGTTCAATAATGATATCAACAGTGGGAGCAGGATTACGGTATTGAGTAGAAGTCATGGGTTAGATAACATATGCTTGAGTATTTATCATATAGCAAAGGAAACAGGGAATAGTGAATAGGGAGTAGGGAGTAGGGAGTAGGGAGTAGGGAGTAGGGAGTAGGGAGTAGGGAAGTTCCGATCATAAATTCTGACAATTAATATTGTGTAATATTGTGAGAAATGCGATATGTCCGATTACCCTGACCCAAAAACTAGAGACTAGACGGAATTTTATCTCTCGCCTGAGTTACAATAATTTTTTATTCAGCTTCACCACGATAGACTCAACTCGCCGACGATGCTTTACTGTTAAAGCTTTACCATCAAAGCTTTACCGTCACATTTGAAATTTTTAGTTAGCAGAGGCAGTTGACTTCGGTGGTGTAACTATCCCACTGAGGGGAAGGTGCTATGTTTACGCTCATCAATGCTTTATTTGCTTTGATCATGATCGGGATTTTACTCCTGATCGGCAGGTTTCTCAAACAGAAAGTTCCGCTGTTTCAATCCCTTTATCTACCAGAATCGGTTATTGCTGGGGGAGTAGCATTGTTACTCGGACCAGGAGTATTGGGTGCGATCGCATCTACCGTATCAGGTACAGATTCCTTACTAGCTGGGGGTTTGTTTCCGAAAGCCATGGCAACATTTTGGTCTCAGTCTCCTGGTGTCTTTATCAATGTTGTCTTCGCCGCCTTATTTTTAGGTGAAGCTATCCCCAGTCCCATAAAAATTTGGCGCAAAGCGGCACCTCAGGTAGCATTCGGTCAAACCCTGGCCTGGGGACAATATGTGATTGGACTGCTGCTAGTTCTGTTAGTCTTGAGTCCGATATTCGGTGTCGATCCCATCGCAGGTGCATTAATCGAAGTTGCCTTTGAAGGCGGTCACGGCACCGCTGCTGGCATGACCAATACCTTTAGAAAACTCGGTTTTAACGACGGTGGTGACTTGGCTCTAGGCTTGGCTACAGTCGGTATTCTCTCAGGAGTGATCGCAGGTACCTGGCTAGCAAGCTGGGGCAGGCGCAAGGGATACATCCACAGGAGCCCTGATCCCAGCAGTGAGCTACAACAGTTTCGGGATAAAATTCAAAATACAATTCAACAGACAATTCAACGAGAACCTACGGAAGTCAGGTTAACCAGAGCGAGATTAATGGATGGTTTACTGATCGATCCCCTGTCATTGAACCTTGCTTTTGTAGGAGTTGCGATCGCAATCGGCTGGCTAATCCTGGCAGTGCTCAAGTTTATTGAGTCAGTTACTTGGGGAGCCGGTGGCTTTCAAGTCATTCAGTATGTGCCTCTTTTTCCCATGGCACTAATTGGTGGTTTGATTGTCCAAGTAGTAACCGTGCGTCTAGGACTGGGGTCACTAATTATTCGACCCTTGCAGGAGCGTATCTCTGGCGTAGCGCTAGATGTGGTAATTGTGACCGCATTAGCGTCGATTTCCCTAAGAGTGCTGGGAAACAACCTCTTGCCATTTTTAATTCTTGCGATCGCTGGCATCGTCTGGAACATCTGGGGATTTATTTTCCTGGCACCCCGTATACTCCCCAGATACTGGTTTGAGCGTGGCATCGGGGATATGGGACAATCCATGGGAGTGACAGCAACCGGTATCTTGTTGATCCAGATGGTAGACCCAGATAACCATACCGGTGCTTTTGAGAGTTTCGCCTACAAACAGTTGTTCTTTGAACCGATAGTAGGTGGTGGCTTGTTTACTGCTGCTGCACCAGCACTGATTGTGCAATTTGGCCCATCGGTAGTGTTACTGCTAACCACAGGATTACTAGCTTTCTGGTTAATCTTTGGTCTGTGGAACTTTAAGCGGATGAGAAAGACATTTAGGCAAGCTAATCTTTGAAGGGTTAGGGCGTGTTTTCTTGCCTCGGAGATCCCCCATTATCCCCCTTAAAAAAGGGGGACTTTGAGTATGGCTCCCCCCTTTTTTAAGCTATGCTTTATAAACATCTTTCTTAACATAAAACTTGACAAAAAGAGTCAAGTGTGTGTTCTTGCTAGAATCGCCTCTGGCATCTATTATCACAAATATGGAACAATGGATATTGAAAGAGCTAGGA
>NZ_JAAHFZ010000111.1:0-8192 GCF_010672795.1 Moorena sp. SIO1G6 | reverse complement strand
TTGTTTCAGACGAGGATTTTTAATAATTTTGGCATCTGCGATTAAGGGCATGCCTTTACCTACAGGCAGATTTAGTCCCGATTTTCCTCCTGCCCCTGGATGAATCTTAAAAACATACCCTTGTAAGGGGCTGATGGGAGGGCTGATGGTCGGGCTGGAGAGTTCAGAAATTGAAACAAAAACAAGTCCAAATCAAGGAATTTGGAAATCAGCTCGTAATGCTATAACTGTATATCTGATGTTCGGGCTGATGGGAGGGCTGATGTTCGGGCTGATGGTCGCGCTGATGGTCGGGCTGATGGTCGGGCTGATGGTCGCGCTGATGGTCGGGCTGATATTCGGGCTGATGGTCGGGCTGGAGAATGGTGGTCTAGCCTGCATCCAACACTTCAGCCTCCGCCTTGTCCTCTACCGTAACAAATACATCCCTTGGAACTATGCCCGCTTCCTGGACTATGCCGCCGATCGGATCTTCCTACAAAAAGTAGGAGGAGGCTACATCTTTATCCACCGGATGCTGATGGAACACTTTGCCGATATGAAGCTTGAGAATTAACAGGTTACTATAGCATTTTGATTTGATATGTCAACAATAATATCAACCAGTATTTGATCAGCCGATTGTTATTTTAAAAACTATGTTAATTTCTAATACATTGTTTCCTCATTCCCAGGAAAATTATTAACAACAAGCCTGATCTATAGTAGAACCTGAATATCGCGTAGTGTTGGCTGTGCCGATCTAACCTTTTTGTAGTTTTCCGGAACGCATCCTTTAACTCTTGTAGATCCTCTTGAATTTTCCAAGAGGGTGATTACCAATTGACTCAGCAAAAAATCGAGTACGTTTCCTTGATTGAGGAGCTTAAAGGCAATCAACAGCCGACTGGGTTCTACAAAATTGTAAAAACTTCAAGTAGACCGGAGGAAAGACTAGCTCAACTGAGGACTTCAAGTACTTATGATCTTGAGGTTTACTCTTTGATCCGCTGCTTGGACTCTAGTGGAGTAGAAAAAGATCTTCATCGCAAATTTAAAGATTTTAAAAATTTTCAATCGAAGCGGAAAGGTAGAGAATGGTTCGATTTCAGAAACTACAACATTCATGAGGTTGTCGAAGAGATAAACTCATCTGTTAAAGATACTGCTCCTCCTGAACCAGGAGACTCTAAAGGGAATCCGATCGTCGGAGCACTTCTGTTGCTACCACTATTGGGTATTGTTATTATTAACAACCAACCTAGTCTTACAAAAGACCAAAGGAACTATCATGCCGCGAATAATGTTTTTAGTAGTAAAAATATGGATGCATTTGAACAGTATACTCAGGCTCAAGAGAAATTTCAAAAATTGGCAGACTCTTCTAGTCATAAATGTGTAAAAAAATATGGTGAGGATATGGTTGCCGTCATTTATGAATCTAAAACTTTTTTGAGGAGTACTGGGGGAGATTACCGTCAAGCTTGGAAACTATTTGAATCTCTCCGGGAACAAGTATGGCCAAAACAACCTGTCTGTAAGAAAATAATGGATGATATAGATAAGAAAAATAATTAATTAATTATTTTTTCGGTAAAACTTGGATTTGCAGCGATTGCCGTCTCTTAGTTATGATTGCAATCGCTTTTCTCTTTTGCCTGTTCAACACATCTGGCACGATCTTTAATTATATCAAATATAATCACTAACGAGTCCTTTAAAAAGTACCCCCAAGGGTACTGTCAAAGGATTATTGTATTGCTCATAATCAAAATAGCACTGAAATATTATTGCACCTAAATAGTTAGGGTAGGCAATTATTCCACTCTAAGATTAAGCTAGGGATAACTTAATATACCCTTCAGCTATTAGCTATCAGCTATCAGCTATCAGCCATTCGCGTAGCGTGGCCTTTGGCCAAGGCATGTGGCCAGACTACGGGAAAAGTTTATGCCCATAGCGCAAAATACTTGAGCTGCTTTTGAATAAAATAAGCTGACGGCTGATCACTGACGGCTGTTCGCGGAGCTTGCGCGTAGCGCTATATTGCCGAAGCTACGGCTAGTGACAGTGGTGCAAGATTTCAGGGAAAGCAACTAAAGTAAACCATTGAGTTAGGTATATATCCTAAATTTATAGTGATGGCAGACTATAGCAATCTCGAAAGCAATCTCGAATCAGAACAAACAGAACATGCAGATTTTTGTGAGCATTGTCACCAAATTAACCTGATAGATAATCAACTTGAAACCCTGATCCAGACACAAGCGATCGCAAAAAATCGATTAACCACTGTTCGACAGGCTCCTGGCTGCTCTACTTCTGTTCTGCGGGGACTAGACCAGCAGCTGATTGATGAAATGAAAGCATTGCACCCAATAGCTTGGTGAGTTTTGCCGACCTAGATGTGGCTAATGGTCCAGCAGTTCACCCTTTCCTTCAGGCAGCAGCTCAGCAGTCCCTGGCACGGGCAATTAAGGCTCGTGGTCGCACCCTTTCGGTAAATTCTGGTTACCGAACTATTGCTCAGCAACTAATGCTATTCAATCATGGTAAAGTTAGACGGTGTGGTATTCGTTTGGTGGCCCCTCCTGGTAAAAGTGATCACCAACGTGGTTTAGCAATAGATATCAATGACGATCAAGGCTGGAGACCTTATCTAGAGCGGGAGGGTTGGAGGTGGTTTGGACCTGCGGACAGACCTCACTTTGACTATAGGGGCAGAGCAAGACGAGACCTAGGTCGTCTTGCTATAAAAGCGTTTCAGCGACTCTGGAACCAATATAATCCGGACAAACCCATTGCTGAAGATGGGATTTTCGGACCAAATACTGAAGCGCGACTAAATCAAGCCCCCATAGTTGGCTTTGGAGAAACTAACGAATCTCTTCCAGAAAGAAGACTCAGCCTGACTAAACCTTATCTCGAAGGTGATGATGTTCGCGAAGTTCAGGAAGCTTTAGTTAAAGCAACTATTATGCTCGAGGTAGATGGCGTTTTTGGTCCGGCTACTGAGGAAGCTGTTAAGGAATTCCAGAAGCTAAAGGATTTAACAGTAGATGGAATTGTCGGAGCTGCAACTCGGTCGGCTCTGGGATTGTGAAGTTATAGCAACAGAAGTATAGTTGACGACATAGTATTTGCGTTTAAAGGAAACAGGGCATAGGGAATAGGAAATAGAAATATGTCTTAATCTTTACTTCGACTGCTATATTTGTGAACTTATTATCTCTCTTCTGCCTAGAGTGACAGAAGAGAGATAAAATCAGATGAGTAAAATTAGGATTAAGTCTACAAACTAGTTAAAGGTATCAACTACTAAGCCGAAGCCAGTGCTTGCGATCGCTTCTGCTTGTGCCTGCACTCGTGCCAACAGTTGAGAGCCTCAGATCCGGACATCAACCGGTAAATTGCGCTGATTAACTCACCCACATAGCTTAGAGCACTAAGGGTTACCGATCCAGTTATTAAGATTAGTAGCCAATTGATCAATAACTGTTGAATTAGTGAAAAAATAGAATTCATTGACAATCGTCTCATTTAATAGTAATGACTGGTAGGAGCAGTAACGTTACCTAATGATTATCCGATCTACCAGTCAGATTGTGAAGTCGTTAATTATACCTTACTTAGTGTCAATTGTCAATACCTGTTGGTGAAAGATAATTTAGCTCAATAGTCGGGAGCATCGTCTATTATCTATGGAAAAGGAAAACCAAAAGAATCAAAAGAATCAAAAGACTAAAACTAGAGTCTCCAAAACCTTGAATCTTTTCAGGAACTTTGGCTTAAAGGCAATTCCAATTATGATGGTAAGGAATTCTCTGGTTGAGGAATCAGAACTTACCCTCAATTTCTTAGTCTTAATCATTAGCTCTTGCTTAATTGCTACATTTGGACTAGTGCTCGACAGTGCTGCGGTGATTATTGGAGCGATGATTATTGCTCCTCTGATGTTGCCTTTAAGAGGATTGTCCTTTGCTACCTTGGAAGGAGATTGGCAACTGTTACGGAGTAGTTTTGTTTCCATTGCTGTAGGCACCGTACTGGGGATAAGTTGTTCTTGGTTAGTTGGTACAGTTATCGGATTCCCTGAATTTGGAGCCCAAGTTTTAGCAAGAACTCAACCTAATCTGATTGATTTACTAGTTGCGATCGTGGCCGGGGGAATTAGTGGTTTCTCTAAAATTCGTCCGTCTTTAGAAGATGCGGTACCAGGGACAGCAATTGCAGTAGCCCTCATGCCTCCCCTTTGTGTCGTTGGGTTAACCCTATCCCAGGGAGAATGGGCCTATAGTCAGGGCGCATTTCTCCTCTATATTACTAACCTGATTGGGATTAACCTAGCTTGCATGATCGTCTATGTCTTTAGCGGGTATGCTCAGAGTACTGAACTCAGCCGGTCTTTAAACTGGGGATTCTCGTTAGTGCTGATTGCTGTATTAGTCGTGCCCCTAGGACTTACCTTTTGGGACGTGCTTGAGCAAGGAAGAGTTGAGGAGCCAGTTCAGGAATTGATTAATAAGAGTCGAGTGTTTAACAAACCAGGTATAACAGAAGTTTCTACTTGGAAGATCAATCGGAAAACTAATCCTCCTTCTATCGAAATGGATATCCGTTCAACAAAACCGATTACATCGGAACAGGTACAGAGGTTTGAGGATTCGGTTAATATTAAGCTAGGTAAACCCTTTAAAGTGAGAGTTGAGGTTACTCCATTTATACCAGTGGAATCGCCTAATCCTAAACCTAATTAACTTGAATTGGAGTAAGCATTCAGCTGTCAGTGGTCAGCTGTCAGCCTAATGCTTACAGCGGTTTTAAATTCGGTCAGGTACAAAGTTATGGGTTTTAGGGAGCAGGGAATCGGGAATCGGGAATCGGGAATCGGGAATCGGGAAAAATACTGTGTACCTCACTTATGATTATAATTGCTATAATTTGAGCATAGTTTACCTTAGTAAAACGGATCAAGTGATATTTATTTGATGACATAAAAGGACACAAATAATGGCAATAATGGAGCTTTTTGGGGATGATTAGTAAAATTAGTAATACTGGTAGTAATACTGGTAAATTATTCACTATTGGTCATTCTAATCTCAGTATTGAAGATTTTATTGCTTTACTGAAGCAGCACGAAATTACGGCGGTGGCTGATGTGCGATCGCATCCTTACAGCCGTTACTTACCTCATTTTAGTCAAGCCCCCCTCAAGGCGGAACTATTGTCAGCAGGAATTCGCTATGTCTTTCTGGGTAAGGAGTTGGGGGCAAGACCGGCTGATCTCAGTTGTTATGTTGGTGGTAAAGCGTTATATGAAAAAATTGCCGCCACTGACCTGTTTTCAGCGGGTCTTAAACGGGTAATTCAAGGGGCTGAAACTTACCAAATTGCCTTGATGTGTGCTGAAAAAGACCCGATCACTTGCCATCGGACAATTTTAGTCTGCCAACATTTAGTGAAATCCGGTTTAGAGATTAATCATATTCTAAATGATGGCAGCTTAGAGTCCCATCAGGAGTTAGAAGAAAGGCTGCTCAGCTCTCATGGGTTAAGTGATTCCCAAATCAATCAACCGAAGCAACTTTCCCTATTTGATGACCCGACATCTATGGATAACTGGGAGAATTGCTCTCGGGAGGATAGACTTAAGGAAGTTTATCATAGGCAAGGGGATACTATTGCTTATCAAGTAAGCAGTCAGCAGTCAGCAGTCAGTGGTCAGCCTAATGCTTGAAATAAACCTTTCGTAGGGTGGGCATAGCGCTATAGCTGATAGCTGATAGCTGAGAGCTGAGAGCTGAGAGCTGATAGCTGATAGCTTGCCTTATCAAGACCCTGACTATGAATAAAACTATTAATTTATTTACAATTGGGTTTACTAAAAAGAGTGCTCAACAGTTCTTTGAGCTTCTGATTAATGCTGGAGTAAGGCGAGTTATCGATACGAGACTGAATAATAAATCTCAATTAGCTGGTTTCACCAAAAAGACGGATTTTGAATACTTTTTGCAGCAAATTGGGAATATTGACTATATACATCGTCTAGAATTGGCTCCGACTAAGGATATCATAAATACCTATAAAAAAAATAATGGTGATTGGGAAACCTACGAAAAACAGTTCTTAGAATTAATTACAGAGCGTGAAATCGAAAAGACAGTATCACCAGATTTATTAGATGGTAGCTGTCTGCTGTGTAGTGAACCTACTCCCCATAACTGTCATCGCCGTTTAGTAGCAGAATATCTGAGTCAAAAATTGGGAACTATAAAAATAGTTCACCTATGATTTATCCCAAATCCTCTTTGCTAAGACCATAGAAAAGCATCAGTCAGCTATCAGCTATCAGCTCTCAGCTATCAGCTCTCAGCTATCAGCTCTCAGCTCTCAGCTCTCAGCTCTCAGCTCTCAGCTCTCAGCCATCAGCCATCAGCTATCAGCTATCAGCTATCAGCTATCAGCTATCAGCTATCAGCTATCAGCTCTCAGCTATCAGCTCTCAGCTCTCAGGCATTCGCCTGTGGCGAAGCTACAGCGAACAGCTTTTGAATAAAATAAGCTGACCGCTGACCGCTGACCACTGACCACTGACCACTGACCACTGACCGCTGACCACTGACCGCTGACCGCTGACCACTGACCACTGACCGCTGACCGCTGAATGCTTACGTCTAAACTAACCTTACTTGGGATTAGATAGCAGCATGACTCAGATTATTTGCTTGGCTAACTCCTGGAAGCGTGGCGAGAGATGTATCGCTGGAATTAATTCCCTTAAACGTCAATGGATTCGTCCTGTATCTGATTTACCGGATGGTCGCATTCCGAAACCAATGCGTCAGATTGCGGGAAGGGAACCAACTTTACTGGATATTTTAGATATTCCTTTGGCTAAAACTGGACCCGACTTTGGCTTTGAGTATGAAAATCTTTTGGTATTACCAGGACAATGGCGACGAGTAGGACAAGTTCCCGCTGGATATCTCAATAAGTTTTGCAGCCGGGAAAAATACATTCTCCATAATAATGAGCGCTATGTAACCGTGAATTTCTTGCAGTCATTACCGGTAGAGCAACGCTGTACACTACAACTGGTGAAAGCTGTGGAGTTCTTGGTTCAACCTATTGGTGTCAGAGATAAGGGTGTAGAAAAATGGGAAGGTTCACTGGTAACAGATTGTGGACAAGAATTGACTGCTACGATTACTGACCCCGTATTTGTTAGGCATTTAGAGTTAGGGTATCGACCGCAAAATCATTGTTTGGTTACGGTTAGTCTCAGCATGCCTTGGCGACCTGATTATTGGAAAAAAGATGGTGACCCTTGTTGGAAGTTGATAGCGGGTGTTATTGAATTACCTAACAAATCAGGGAATAAACTGAGAATAGGAATGGATGATGAGCTTCCTTTTTAGGAATTCAAGTAGGGTGGGCAAAGTAAGATAATCTAGAGTATTCAGAATAATCCAACAGTTTTTGCCCACCATAAAAGTCAAATAAATACCAATTCAAGTAGGGTGGGCAAAGTAAGATAATCTAGAGTATTCAGAATAATCCAACAGTTTTTGTCCACCATAAAAGTCAAATAAATACCAATTCAAGTAGGGTGGGCAAATTAAGATAATCATTAATACTAAAAAAAAATAAACTGTTTTTGCCCACCCTACAACCTAAATGATAACAATTTTATTTCTTTTTGCTACAGAGGATACGGGAATTAGGTCATAAGGTGATAAACTGATAATGTAAGGCGGTGATATAGGGGATTAAGGTGTACCAATATTTTGTGTAATTGGTATTACTAGGAACGAATGCGATCGCATTCTACTAACTAGCTTCCTATAATCAACTAAATCATTCCTTTACCATTGTTTACCATTGACGAAAGTTAATGGATAATCCCTAAGTCAGCATGGGAGACCCTAGTGATGCTAGTTGAGTTCAGCGTAGAAAATTATCGCTCATTTAAAGAGCGCCAGACCTTGAGCATGGTGGCATCTAAGAAAAAAACTGGCGAGAATAGCAATAGTTTCCCGATGCCTAATGTTAAGTCTCTGCGCCTACTCACCAGCGCTGTGGTCTACCAAAACTTCTTGAAATGTGAGAGCCTTGTGTCTTTAGACCGAGGGTGAAACAGAGAGACTGGGTTGACCCAGTCGTGTCTCTAAGCGTCTTTCTTTATTTCAGATCTAATAATTTTTTCTACA
>NZ_JAAHFZ010000110.1:0-8448 GCF_010672795.1 Moorena sp. SIO1G6 | reverse complement strand
TGATAGCTGATAGCTGATAGCTGATAGCTGATAGCTGATAGCTGATAGCTGATAGCTGATAGCTGATAGCTGATAGCTGATAGCTGATAGCTGATAGCTGATAGCTGATAGCTGATAGCTGATAGCTTACTAAAACTCTATTAGTCTATCTTTAAATAAAGAGGTTAATATTAGTTTAATTTTCCACAAATTTATGATTAGTTTAAGAGCTGACAGTAGACTTTCACAAAAAAATCTGATCCTAGTAATTTATTAACCAATTCTTAACGTAAGATTAACTTTTTTTTGGACTTACTTTCATAATTTATTCCTAGACTATTTAGCGCGCTATCATACAACGTTAGACAACACTGTGTGTTTACCGTCGCTCCTAATGGCGACCTATTCCTCTGTGAAGATGCTTCAGCAGACCCGATTGATCGTGGGAGTTACTCAGGAAGGTCAGCTCTACAAGTTCGGTGCTAACCATTCAGCTTATGCGCTATGGGCACGCTACTTGAGGTGCCATCAGCTATCAGCCATCAGCCAATACGCTACAGATGGTGCTACTTGAGGTGCTATCAGCTAATGCGCTATGGGCACGCTACTTGAGGTGCTATCAGCTAATGCGCTACGCGCACACTACTTGAGGTGCTGATGCGCTACAGATGGTGCTACTTGAGGTGCTAATGTAAACTTTTGTAAAAAAAATCCTCTCTTTGCGTAATCTTGTTGATTTCCGTCTGATAAATAGATAGAGTTTGGCTCTTGCTTAGCTGTTAAAACTAGATCCAAAAAACTAGAGCAAAAAAAGGTGTTTATAGGAGGTAAAACGTCTATATTAATGTTGGGAATTGATCAGATATAATCATTGGTAAAAACTAGGTAAGCCTAGGTAGGTAAGCCTAGGTTTTGTGAAAGTAAAAAGGTAACGTTATATATAAAGATTAGATAAAGATTTATATATAACGTTAATGTAAGCATTCAGCTATCAGCTCTCAGTAGTAGGGTGGGCAAATACCAAGCCAATCACCATTTAATCTGGAATTATGTCATTTGCCCACCCTACAATAACTATAGCTTTTGAATAAAATAAGCTGACGGCTGACAGCTGACGGCTGAATGCTTACACGTTAATCTCTCAATCCAATATCAACCAATGGCAATACCAATCAATCGAAAACTGCTATAGTCAATAAGCACTAATGTGTTTGGGAAAGTAAAACTGGAAAATAATCAACAAAAACTGTTGAATTTAGTTTAATTTAGTGGGAGAAAAATCATGCAAACTGGCGTTAGAACTTTATCGGCTTGGAGGAAGTTGAGAAAGGGTGAAATTAACTGTGAAACAGCCCTTAAACTTTTGGTTAACCCACAAGGAGAACTAAACGTTAACCTACTGGATCGGGAAGTCAGTTCCCGGTTCTTTAAGCCCTTCCCCAATCGCCAAGATTTACCTCCTGTGATTCCACTGCTACTGTGGCGCAACTGTTATTACCTGGGTAGTCCAATCCAGTTATCCCCAGAGCAGCTCAAAAAATTAAGCGATCGCACTTTCACCGAAATCAAAATTATTCCCATTGCACCCAAAAGCTACAAGAGATGGTACCACACCGCAAACAATGATGCCAAATCTATCAGTTCCGTGGCCTTTGTCAATCCCCTTACTGGTGAGGTGGAACAAGAAGACATTACCGAAACCACAGAATTGTATCTGTCCCAAGCGGCTGACCAGATTGAGCGGATTAAAACCATTATCTCTGGAGCTTTGCGTAACCGCGCCAGTGATATTCACCTGGAACCGATGACTGATGGCTTAAGAGTCCGCTATCGCATTGACGGGATTCTTAGGGATATAACTACCTTACCGTCAGACCTGGGACGAGCAGTGGTGGTTGCTCTCAAAGTCATGTCTGATATGGACATTGCTGAAAGCCGCCGTCCTCAAGATGGTCGGATTGGGGAAAACTATGCTACTGGCCAGGAGGCAGAACTTGGGTTAGATCTGCGGGTGAGTACCCTCCCTTGTGTGGGGGGAGAGAAAGCAGTGATTCGCTTATTACCAAGAGAGAACCCCTTTTCTGGCTTGGAAGAGTTAGGCTTTTCTGACGAAGAGCTTAAAATCTATAAAGGTTGGTTGCAGCAACCCCAAGGAATGGTTATTCTCACCGGTCCGACTGGTTCTGGTAAAACTAGTACGCTATATAATTCCCTGCAAGGGTTAGCCACGGAACATGTGAATGTAGTAACGGTGGAAGACCCAGTGGAGTATGTCTTACCCCGGATTACCCAGACCCAAGTGAATGAGGCAGCCGGGATGACCTTTGCCGCAGGGATGAGGGCAATTTTACGCCAAGACCCGGACATCATTATGGTGGGGGAAATTCGGGATGCTGAAACCGCTGAAACAGGGATTCGAGCGGCTTTGACCGGTCACTTAGTATTGACCACTCTCCACACCAATGATGCGGTCAGTGCTATTCCTCGTATTAAAGATATTGGTCCGGAACCGGGTTTAATCAGTGATGCCCTATTGGGAATAGTGGCACAGCGTTTGGTGCGCAAAGTATGTCCCCACTGTCAAGAACCTTATACCCCGACTTCTGAGGATTTGCGGAAGCTGAGTTTGAGGCCAGAGGAAGCTAATCTCAAAGGTTGGCGCAAAGGAAAGGGTTGCGCCAAGTGCTACAATTCCGGCTATTTAGGACGGGAAGCGATTGTAGAGTTACTGGATGTAGATGATACGGTGCGGCAGTTGATTTATGAGGGAACTATGACTCAGTTGCACCGTTACCTGGATAAAATTAGTTTTTATTCCTTCCGGAAGGCGGCGATTGAAAAGGTAACCAAAGGGGTAACCACCCTAACCGAAATCTTACGAGTTCTACCCCACAGTGCTTTGTCCTGTAAGTCTCAGGGTCAATTGGACAAGCCAAGAGCTGCTAAAGTGAAATCCCTAGATGAGATGGCTCCAAAAAGGAAATACGGTTGATTTACACTGCTGGGTAGGGAGTAGGGAGTAGGGAGTAGGGAGTAGGGAAACAGAAGAATATTGAATTTTTCTGCCATGGTGCCAGTGGGCAGATTGTCTAGCTCAACCACACTCCTAAACCCACTGAATTGGTGGGATTCACCATTCCACCAGAGAGTCAATTCAGGTAGTTGCATATTAGTGGAGGAACTAATCATAACAGATTTCTACTGTGAAAGTAGAGACAGTTGGAAATCCGCAGATAATGTTTGACTTAACCTTTACTCGTAATTTAAGCGCTACACTAATTGTTGTGACTCTGCTTAGCATGAGTTTATCTACCGTGGGTCATCATCCCCAAACCATGACGAAACAAAAACGATTCACTCCAATTGGAAACGCGATGAGAATGGGTTTAGTCATCAAGGGTCAACAACTTCGCTACCGTTAATCGGGTGCATCTGATATTTCTCAAAAAGAAGGGGAAGTGTGGGAAGTGTGGGGAGATGGGGAGATGGGAAGAGATTGAATTTATAAACGGATGCTACCAGATTTTAGAATAGAGTATTGTTTTGCGATCGCTTAATTATTATTACTATTATATCAGTTATAAAATAGCTACACAGTAAGCATTCAGCTATCAGCTATCAGCTATCAGCTATCAGCTATCAGCTATCAGGATTCAACTATCAGCCATTCGCGTAGTGTGGCCAAGGCTGACGGCTGACGGCACCTCAAGCAGCACCTCAAGTAGCGCATATGCTTACCTACCGTGGTATAGTGATACCGTCGTCTATAATGTGTTTACGTGAATCAATGCCTTACGCATCTTAACAACAGTTCGCTCCATCTCTACTAAACTTTCTAGAGTCAAAACAATATCATCAGCAACTCCGAGGATTTTTGCTGCTTCTTTTACTTTGGCTCTCTCTGCGTCAGCATAAACTCCATCAGCTGATGACATCTTAATGGCATGATATACCAATTCGTTTGCTACTGACCAAGTTTCAACATCAACTTTTATATCGGGCAACAGCTCTTGTAGGTTAGCATTTTTGTAATCAAAAGACTTGTAGAGTCCTACAACCTCTTCAGGGGCACCAAATTGTTTTTGGTGATTTATTAACCACTCCATTTCTGCGTCAGAAACCTGTCCATCACCTCCGGCAATAGCTAACAAAGCCTAACCATAGTTGACCATAGCTTGGAGTGGCGCTGAACTAAATCCGTACTCATCTTGAGCAAAAGATGAAATAGTTTGCATTGTATCGTCAGTCATAAATTTTACCCTGTTTTACCCTTACAGCTGATTAACTCTTCGGATTTTATCTTTGATGGGAGAATCTTGCAACTGTCTGATTCAGGTAAAGGTAGTCGTCAAGCTAAAACGAAGTCCCAGGCAAAGGCTGAAAGACTAGCTGGATAAAGCTTTCAGATCAAAAATTTTCCGTAAGGATTAAGGTGTGGAGAGAGGGGATGACCAGGCAGGGCAGGGTACTTGACCCCTCATTTTAAAAGTGCTATTGCGGTTATCATGTTCATGAGGTACAGAGGATTTTTGCTATCTTCCCTATTCCCTAAAATCCTGGATTTTGTCCATCACCCAATTGAGAAATACTATATAAATGATTAACCGAAATTAAGATAAGATGATCGACTTTAAGGTCTTTGAACAAGCACGCCAAAAACATCCCCGCTCTGAAGCGATGCCATTTATGGCTGAGCTGAGACAACAGATGCGTTCGCGTAGCGTGGCCTACGGCCAATCGCATCAGCCTTATAAAATTCCCCACAAGCCGAAAACCCCGTGTTTTTAAACCGGGGATGAAGGCTGATAGTGGCTTTAGCCACCGTGAGTAAAGTCGCACTAGTAGTTGTCGATTTGTGCTAGCTGTGTTAGCATAACAGTAGAACAGAAGAGGTCGATTTCTGATGATCATTCTTGAGTTCAAGGCATACGGCAAAAAACATCAATATTTAGCCATAGAGGAGGCTATCAGGACAGTAAAATTTGTCCGCAACAGTTGCCTTAGGTTGTGGATTGATAATAGAGGCATATCAAAATACGACCTCAACAAATATTGTAGAGTTTTGGCTAAAGATTTTGATTTTGCCAGTGAATTGAACTCAACCGCTCGACAGGCTGCCGCTGAAAGAGCATGGTCATCGATCGCCCGCTTCTATGACAACTGCAAGAAAAAAGTCCCCGGAAAGAAAGGGTTTCCCCGATTCCAGAAGCATTGTCGCTCGGTCGAATATAAGCAATCAGGATGGAAGTTGTCCCCTGACAAAAAATCGATCACATTCACCGACAAAAAGGGAATTGGAAAACTTAAGCTCAAGGGGACATGGGACTTGTGGAGATTTGATAAGAAACAGATAAAACGAGCTCGGATTGTCAAAAGAGCCGACGGGTACTATGTTCAATTTTGCGTCTCAGTCGATGTAAAGGAACAATTAAAACCTGCTGATGCGACCGTCGGTTTAGATGTAGGTCTAAAAGATTTCTACACCGATTCCAGAGGCAAGACTGAACCTAATCCTCGTTTTTACAGGACTGGGGAAAAGCGGTTAAAGTTTTATCAGCGTCGAGTTTCCCGAAAAAAGAAAGGCTCAACCAATCGTAAGAAAGCAATTAATAGATTAGCTAGACACCACCTTAGTATAAGTAGGCGACGTGAAGAGCATGCCAAGAGACTGGTTAGAAGTTACCGCAAGAAGAGTGCAGCCTTTATAGTTGGTAGGCTATGCATCAAAGGTGGCAGGTTTTGTTGTAAGGCTGCACTCTTCTAAGGTTTCGTCTCCGGCACGCTGCGTAGTCCGGTCTAACGACCTGGTGGCCTATGAAGATCTAAGGGTCAAAAATCTAGTAAAAAATCACTGTTTAGCGAAGTCTATTAATGATGCAGGTTGGTATCAGTTCAGGAAATGGCTAGAGCATTTTGGTCAAAAGTTTGGCAGAGTTACTGTCGCAGTTAATCCTGCTTACACTAGCCAAAATTGCTCTGACTGTGGTGAAGTCGTGAAGAAGTCACTATCAACTAGAACCCATATCTGTCAGTGTGGTTGCCAGTTAGGTAGGGACCATAACGCTGCCATCAACATTTTGAACAGAGCTTTGGGTACGGTGGGGCACACCGGAACCTGTGTCATCGACCCGTTCGCGCAGCGTCGGGTCTCCCGAAACGCTTGCGGAGAATTGACCTCTACTCTTCCTGATTCCGGTCTGGTTGAGCAAGTTGGCTCGTTGAAGCAAGAATCCCCGCGTCTTTAGACCGGGGAGTGTCAACAAGGATTAAGACTATTGCATCATATCCACTTGACCATAGAAACTGTCTTTAAAGTTGAACCGTTGCTGTTGGCTGGTGCGGAGCTTACCGTGTCTTGCCCTAATTTTATCGACCCTAACCCAGAAGCGGTGGAAATTTTACTCAGTGCTAATGTTGAGCTTAATCTGGAAGGTAATTTTGAGGATAACTATGATATTTGTTTAGATCTTTATGGAGAGTTACCCACACTACTCACCCCTCGCCAGGGAGTGGTAGAGCTAACTAAACTCGATAACACTATCTATCAATCCTTAGATATTCCCTATCCCTTGATTTCTGTGGATGACAGTTCCCTAAAAAATATAGAAACGTTCTATGGGACTAGTAAAGCATTTGTCAAAGCCTTCCACCAGTTAACTAACGAGTCATTAGTGGATAAGAATTTGATAATCTTTGGTTGTGGAAAAGTTGGAAAAGGACTAGTTAATGAATTATTAGGCTTAACCAAGGAGCTGGTGGTCGTCGAGAAAAATCCTAAGATTTTAGAACAGCTTAGGGCTAGAGGAATCAAAGGGTTACACGCTGAGGACCTGGATGGCATTAGGGCAGCACTCAAGGAGGCTTTTTGTGTTGTAACCTGTACGGGAGTTAATGGAGTACTTTCTAAGGAGTATGATTTAGACAAGGAAGATTTCAGTGGTAAGTATCTTGCCAACATTGGCGCAGAAGATGAATTTGGTGATAACTTCTCAGATGCCGAAGTGCTTTTTAAAAAAGCTCCGATCAATTTTTCCTTAGCAGAACCTACTCCAGTTCAGACTCTCGACCCAGTCTTCTATGCCCATAACATAGCCATTGACTTAATTTTATCGAAGGAATTGGAACCCGGTTACCATTCATTCCCTAGTCATATTGCTCAGGAAATAGTAGAGAAATGGGGAAACTATCATGATCAAGATATAGCATTGTTAGTTGAGATGTAAACATAGGATTGGTATAAAAAGGGAGTAGGGAGTAGGGAGTAGGGAGTAGGGAGTAGGGAGTAGGGAGTAGGGAGTAGGGAGTAGGGAGTAGGGAACAGCGGATCTGGGAACGTAAGCATTCAGCTGACGGCTGACGGCTGACGGCTGACGCCTGAATGCTTACCTATAGTCTTTTAAGGATTAATCCCGTCATCACCAGTTGTGATTATGTTCATAGTCCCAACACTCTCCCTGTTCCCAAGCTCTTCCTGTTGCTTCACAGTTGTAGGAGTCATTAATCCAAGGAATACTGGTTGGATGGGCGGCAAAAATTTTATTTTTAACAATAAAGTTCTCATTTTTATTAGGTGTTGTTGTCTGACTTATCTCTTTGATAAATAAGGATGATGGTAATAATCCAAATAGCAAAAATTTAATAATAAAAAAATAAAGACTCAATACTAAGCTTGAAGTAAGGTTGATCACTAAGATTTTTTTTTGTTTAGTTTTAGTTTTAAAATTGCGTTCACCTGGAAGTTGATAAAGATATTTATAAACCATAAATAATAGTTTAGGTTTTTTTCTTTGAAATCAGCGTAGCAATTATCGGTTTACGAATAGGTTTGCGTTAATGTTTAACTTCTGTATGTTATGTATAACTTTTGTTGACGCTTGACCCTTGAAAGCACTCACCATAACCATTTCAGTGATTCCACCTACAGATGATGGCAAAATGGCAAAATTGTGAAATGGAGAGATGGGAAGATGAGATGTAAGCATTCAGCCGTCAGCTATCAGCTATCAGCTTATGCGCTACTTTAGGTGCCATTGGTCGTAGGCCAGACTAAGGAAACAGCTTTTGAATAAAATAAGCTGACGGCTGATAGCGGTAGGCTGAATGCTTACAGTTAAACGAGCAGGGATTTTCAACCAGCCCTAACAGCACCCCCCAGCTTGTTTACTACCTCCCGTTGATTAGCTGACTGCTGACTGCTGATGGCACCTCAAGTAGCACCATCTGTAGCGCATATGCTTACTTATTCAGTTATTAATGAACTGGAAAAAACAATGGGACAGCTTCAGCTTTACCAATGGGCTTTGGAGGGACAAGAGCCAGAACGACAGTTTCCCCCCTTTTTTAAGCTATGCTTTATAAACATCTTTCTTAACATAAAACTTGACAAAAAGAGTCAAGTGTGCATAGAGAGGCGATCGCCCTAAATTGACAAAAAGAGTTAAGTGTGTATAAGAGTGCGATCGCTAATCT
>NZ_JAAHFZ010000011.1:0-67540 GCF_010672795.1 Moorena sp. SIO1G6 | reverse complement strand
AACGCAGTACTCGTCAAAAAGCTAAACGAGCCAGCATGGATACAAGGTATATGCGCTTAGTTTTAGAAACCTCCATTCCCTTAAACTCTAGCATATCGAACCCATAAATTTTCTTGCGCTTACCCTGCTCAGGTAGGTCGTTTAATAGGTCGGTTTTGATAGCTTTCCAGTTAGCTTTTACAATGCCCTCCTGGAGTATTTTGATGGTTTTATTGAACACATAACGGGACACTCCAAACCATTGGCGAACAAGCCTTCGCTGTTCAGGGTTTAGGAACAGTCGCATCTTCTTTGATTTTCTTCCCATATTTTCTGAGTCCGTGGACACGGCATGAGAAGACATGAATGATGGAGAGAAGATCTGCGGTTTGCTCGGATTCTGGACAACTTTCAGGTTGGTCGAGAACCAGGATTTTTCCACCGTTGAGACCGACCGGAGATGAAACCTTAGAGTAGTGCAGCCTTACTACAAAACCTTTACCCTATGCTGCATAATTTACCAACTATAAAGGCTGCACTACTCTTACGGTAACTTCTAACCAAGTACTCAATGAGTTCAAATCCGAATCGGGTGAGTCTGTCTCTACAGGTAACAACAATCGTGAGCTTATCTGAGCGCACGACTCGCTCCAATATGGTTTTAAGTCCTTTCCTCTTGTAGTTGAGTCCTCAACCAATGTCTTTGACGATTTCTGCTTCCGGGAAGAGGGAGTGGAGGTAGGCGACTTGCCTAGGGAGGTCGTCTCTTTGTTTGGTACTACTGAGGAGGCAATAGCACACTGTGAATTGACGAAGTCTATTATGTTCTGTATGTCTTGAGCCGAACCTGAGTAGGCTTTCTCAATCAAAAAGTCTAGTTCCTCCTGGAGTCTTTTCGCATCTGATCGTCCCATTGTCTTTCTACTTCCTCAACGTGTTCCTAGAGAGTCCCGTAAGTTCGACCGCCTTAGGTCGGGTACAAGTGCCATAGCTATAATCTACAACAATTTAAGATATAATGGTAGATAAGTGGATATTTTAGTTAGCTGTTGCAAGCCCCCGTTCAGCTGGAATTTTTTGGTATCAATCACGAGGTTGCCCCCATTTCCCTTACCCCGGACAATGCTTGAGATTAAGCTTGATCCATTCACTTCCAGCAATGAGCCGACATTGAAGGTAATATTGCCACCAGCACCAGCATCAAAGGTATCGGTGGAGATTCTACCACCATTGTTCAGTATCAATTTGTCAGTATTAATCGTTAAGCTGCCACCATCCCCTGTGCCGATCGATTCTGAAAATAAGCCGCTCCTGGCTTCCACATTAGGATTAAAGTTAGCTGGATTGAAACGGTCTTCCGGTAACGAGACTCCCTCTGTGCCAAGGTTTTCTAGAGACACTTGCAGGGTGTAAGTGTCCCCCACTTCTGGTGTTGCGCCCTCGATCAATTCATTATTACTAACATCAGAGGGGAAGGCACCGACTCCGATTAAGTAAACCCCTGGCTCAGTAATAGTGGTATCAATTAAGGAGTCTGTGGTGAAACTGCCAAAGACTTGTAAACTTCCACCGGCACCATCAGCGGTCAAAGAATCCTCATTGACCTCTAATAATTCTCCTGTGCCTTGATTAAACAGGAAAATCTTGGTATCTACGTTGCCGTCTCCCCCTGTAAAGCCATTGTCGATGTCGAAAATAGCTCGACTGTGAAGAGTGGTGATGCTGAAGGAGAAGTAATCGATTTGATTTTCTGCTGCACCCAATACGGTGGTGCCATTAATAATCTGTTCTGGAGTCCGTTCAATGGAAACATAGGGAATTCCTCCAGGTCCAGATTCCGCCACGTTGGGATTGGGTTCAGTAATAAACTCCAGAGCATTTAGGTCAAAGGTTTCTAATTCCAACAAAGGATTAGGGAGAAAATCCCGACTTTCCCCAGAGATAGTGACACTTTCGCTAGCCTTAATCGTGATATCCCCAGCATTACCTAGGTTGGTGGTAGCGGTGATAATCTGTCCACCAGTGTCAAGGACTAAGTTATTGAGATGGAGTGCGATCGCACCGCCATTACTACTACTATTGGTAACTGTACCGATAAATCCCCGATTCGCTAGATTCAGTGACCCTTGGGAATTATTAATGGTAATGTTGCCTCCCGGGCCACTAGTGTCAACAGCGGAACGAGTTAGAATCCCGCTAAATAAACCATCTTCAGTAAAACCGGAGATCTCAATGGCACCATTGGCATTAATCTCAATATCTCCTGATGCCCCATTGCTATTGGTAATGGTTTGAATTCTTGAGCCACCAGTGATGGTAAGGGCGCTAGTGGTTAGCTCTATGAAACCGCCATTGCCAATCGCTCCAGTTTCTACATCATTAGCAATCAAACTCCTGTCACTGAGATTGGTATTGCCTTTGGCGTTAATAGTTATATTGCCAGCTACTGCATCTGGTATCGATTCTCCTGAGGTCAATCCAGCTTGTAACTCACTGGCTGACATGTCGAAGTTAGCACCATTGATGGCAATATTTCCGCCATTGACATTAGTTACCGAAAATTTTGGGTTTAAAGCCCCGTCCTTCGTTCGACGGCTTTCAATGAAAGTTTGTAAGAGATGTGCTATAATGAAAGCATAAACAATAAACTTTAAAAGTAGAGAGATACTATCTAATCATAAGTAGGCAACGTAAAAAATATGTAGAGCGTACATATTGCTCCATTGGGTCTAACGACTTGAACGTCTAGGAAAAAATTAGATCAAAAAAAGTATCTATCTATATAAAAAAAAGGTACGGTGGGGTTAGAAGTTACCGTATTCAGAGGGTCGCCTTTATGGTTAGTCGGCTATGCATAAAAGAGGTGCGACCCGTGGCGAATTTAATTCGCCGACGGAAAGCGCACCTTTGGTTAAAACTTTTTTATTAAGGCTCCACTCTTCTAAGGTTTCGTCTCCGGCACACCGAAACCTAGGTCAAAGACCAACTACGCTTGGGGAGAGGAGACCTCTATTTTTCCTGGCTCCGGCAAGGGATAACAAGTCACCTCGTTGAAACAAGAATCCCCGTCCTTCCAGGGCGGGGAGTGTCAAATCTACTAAGCTACTGTTAGTCAAGGAAATATCAGCTGGTTGGACTCCATCGGGAAAACTTACGGATGTTGCGCCATTGAGCGTAACGGTTCCTCGACTGGATAATCCTCCTAATTCTACCCGTCCCCCTGGCACTTGAAGGGTGGCACCATTGAGGTTAACTTCACCCCCAAGTAAGGCCATGGTTTGCCCAGTCTCGATCGTTAAGGTAGCTCCTGTCACGTTTACTGAACCAGGATTGCTACCATATTGCAAACCGATGGGAATATTGATGGTTAACAATGGTGGGGCCTGTGGATTACTAGCGCTAAAATTGAAACCATTGTCAAATACCGCACTATCAGCAGTGCTAGCAACAAAGGAGCCTGCTACATCTAACCGAGAATTTGGTCCAAATGCAATACCATTGGGATTAAGCAAAAATAAATTAGCGCTACCGTTTACTCCCAAGGTCCCGAGAATTTGAGAGAGGGTGCTACCGGTGACACGAGTCAAAATATTGGTAATGCCATCGGGATTAGCAAAATACACTCGCTGACCATTACCTACATTAAATTCCAGAAAACTGTGGAATAAGTTACTATCTCGAATCGCTCCCCCTTCGATTAAATCCGCTGCGGCACCACGGATAGTCTGATTGGGAGTAACTTGAGAATTTTCATTCCCCAAGGTACTATCTGGGGTAATTTGAGCAAGGGTGGGTGAGGCGAGTAATAAACATAGACTACTAACTTCGAGCAATCCCACTAAGCCTATTTGCATTAGTGAAATGGTATCTTTGGGTAGCCTTTCTGTGAGGAGATTAGTCCTGTAGTCGGAGCTAGATATCGGATGAGCTTTGTGGGCAAAGGGGAAGCTTACGCATTTCATGGAATTGTCTGGCCGATTAGTCTCAGTCTTAGATTTCCCGGCACTGTTGGTCAGAGTAACATCTGTTTATAGCGCTACGCGCAAGTCAGAAGTCACTTGTCACAAGTCAGGTATGACTAAGTTTCGGAGTTTAGGAATGTCAAACACCTTAATGCGTAGTGCTATTTTTTCAAAAAACAACCAAGTATATCTAATGTTTAAAAAAACTATAACTTATTATCTTTAAGCATTAGATATACTATTTTTAAGTAATTGTAAATAGTGCAAAATATCAGTATTACCTGTCCCCTATATCCCCACACTCTTACCCCGATTACCGATTCCCGATTCCCGATTCCCGATTCCCTGTTACCTGTTACCTGTTCCCTTTGGTATAAGTAGTGATTGATGTTCAAGCAAGCATGGAAGCCTTGACTGAGATGGTAGGAAATCAAGACCAGCAACATCCTCAGGAAAAACGCGATCGCGAAATAGTTAACCGTCTTTTACAACAACAACCCAATGAATACAACTTGGCGGAATTAGCCCGACTGCGGATTCGCTATGACAGCTTTCCCGGTGCTAGGGCCATTCAAAGAGACTTGGATTTATTGCTTCAGCGATGGCAACTGACAGAACAACAGCTTTTTGAGAAAACCCTTCAGATTCATCAAGCCGGTCTCGCGTATAGACGAGACAACAGTTGTGGGAGCCAGGATGACTGGACTTAAGACTTCTTTGCTGAAGTCGGGAATAGGGAGTAGGGAGTAGGGAGTAGGGAGTAGGGAGTGGGAAAAAATCATGTTGGTTTTTCAGTACCTTTTATGATAAATTTCCAGTTAAAAAACTCAGAAAGCTTACTGTAAAAACAAAATTAGGCTCTTCAACTAACAAAATTTACTGAATACGGCCTCTTACCACTGTTCCCTGCTCCCTGCTCCCTGCTCCCTTTACTAGATTAATTTCATTTAACCGATTTCCTAGGGGCTGGGGGTAAAAGCTTAAAGATCTGTTTTTCTTGATTCGGTTTAAGGTTCTGATCAGCGGGAGCTATTGGATCTATCTTAGGTAGATCGATCTTAGGGGGGGACTTAGGGATGGGAGGAGTTTTAGCCAGCTCATTAGACGAAGCTGTATCTATAGCAGTATTGAGAGCTTCCAGTTGTTGAGATATCAGAGCCTGCTGTTGCAGCTGCTCGGTAGAAGACACTAAGCCGCTGAGTCCATTAACTAAATCCTTGACATTGCGGCGAAACGCTGGATCCCCAGTCAGATCATCTAGGTCAGCGGTAATCTTTTGGGCATTTTCAAAGGTAACTCGTGCTGAGTCGAGGGTTTGTTGCAATACCAGTAAATTAGTGGGACTGTTGAGAGTATTGGAAACATTACGTAAGTTAGCAGATGCTTGGGCAGCATTAGCTGATAGGTTTTCTAAGTTCCGCAGCATTTGTGATACATCCGTTTGATAAACCGCTGAGTTAACCCGATTCGCGGTAACGGTTAAGTTGCTGGTCAGTATACGCAGATCTTCACTGGCCTGAGAGATGCTATCCAAGGTGGTGACCAAATTTCCCCGATTGCTGACCAATAGTTGATTGGCAGAGGTGATCAACTGATTGAGTTCCCTTGCCGTTTGGCTGTATTGCTCGGAGGTACTAGAAATGCTACTGGTTGCCAACCCGATTAGACTAGATGTTTGATTGGCCGCACTGGTCACAGCATTCGTTGCGTTGGACAAGCCTGCTACCTCTTGCCGCACGATGCGGGACAACTGGGTCATCTCTTTGCTAAGTTCTGAAACGTCTCTAGCTGCATTGGAGGCATTTTCCGCAAGGCTATTGATTTTGTCAAAAAAGGCTGGATCACCGAAGAGTTCAGCAATGCGATTTCCGTTCCGTAGAAGGTCAGCAAAGGTGGAACCCACATCACCATTAATCTGATCTTCTTCACAAATAACTAGGGCAGAATTACATTGTGCTCCGAAGGGTGTAAGACTTTGAGCAGTTGCAGGTAATTGTCCTAGGGGCATGATATCCACATTGGTAGCACCAATTAAACCCGATTGATTAGCTTCAACCTGGACTTTGCGGGGGATTAACAATCCAGGGTCATCAATTTCAACGGTGACATTGACCCCATTAGTACCGGGTTCAATCTTAGTGATTCTCCCAACTTGGACACCGCGATAGCTGACCGATGCCCCCACTTGCATCCCAGCAGCGTTCCCAAAATTGACAATGAATTTATAGCTCTTTCGACCTAAGCTAATGCCACTAATCCATACAACAAGTCCACCGAAAACAGCAAGTCCTGCTACTATTAATAAGCCAACGGAGCCTTCTCGAATCGTCCGCGATCGCATAGTTTAACCTTTTTTACCCTTTCCCCTCACATTTACCATCATGCCTCACCAACCACTGACATCCAAATTGGAACCCACTTGAGCAAGTTTCGAGTAGTCCATTGGGTCAGATAGATGAGGTAAAATCCCCAAAACCTTAACATTGGTTAGAGTCTCGATTAACCTAATCGGAGCCAACTGAGTTATTTCTTCGGAGGTACGAGGTTGGACGCAATTGAGGACAATGCCTTTGAGGTCAACTCGTGATGAGCGTGCCAGGGCAACATTAGCAACCACTTGTGCGATCGCTCCTAATTCTATCGGCGCAACCAATACCGTTGGCAATCGCCAATCCCTTGCCAAATCTGCCACAATCAGTTCATGAGTCACCGGTGAACCTAGTCCTCCCAAAGCTTCCACCAAGACCACATCCCGCTGACTGCGCAGAGTATTGAAGCCTTGCCAGACCTTTTCGAGGTCAACCTGTCTTCCTTCTAGATCTGCAGCAACTGGTGGTGCTGCAGGGGTTTTAAACTCCACGGGTGTGATCTCCTCCAGGGTTTGAGCCAAGTCAAATAGTTGCTGGTAAATTTCGCGATCGCCAATTCCGGTTTGAATCGGCTTGAATATCCCCAGACTCTCTTGAGGACGGTAAGTCTGCCAATAAGCAGCGATCACAGAAGTCAAAACCGTTTTGCCGATGCCTGTATTGGTGCCAGTAATTAGTAATACGTTCAAGATTGACTCACTTTAAGTCTGAAAGGCTAATATCTAAAGCAAACTTTCTTTCCTGTTTAGCAATTACATCTACTATATACTCACCAGAACTAGGCAGCTGACCTTGCCACCTTTGCACCCCTGAAGCCTGTTCCACTAACTTCCCATTGGGATAGCGGATAGTTAAAGCCACATCACTTTCAATCACCTCTAGCTTCAATTGCTTACCCTGTTTAGCCTTCACCAAGTAGCGCTGAATCTTCTGGGGGCTAGTGCGACCCAGTAGCTGCAAACCCTTGCTTCCCTGCAATAAATTGACCCTTTCTATGTTATAATCAGCAGTTGGTTTAGGTTTAGGTTTCGGCTTCGGTGCTTCTGTTAACCTTAATCCTAGCTGATAATCGCTATTCGGTAGACCCTTAACTGGACTTAGTTGAATCGTGTAGTTGCCAGTGAAAGGAAATTTCCCTTCCCATTGCCGTACCCGTTTAGCTCGATTGTCCACTGGTTTTCCGTCCGGGCCAAGCACTGTCATCAAGACCCCTTCGTCACTGAGATATGTCTTCAGGGTTTGGTATTGTTTACCCTGGATAATGTAGTTAATAGTGTGATTAGCCTTTAAATTCCTGGATTTTGAAAGGGTTTTACCAGCAGAAAGCTCTAGACGCTGACTGTAGATTTGAGGTTTACTCGGGGTTGGACTAGCGCTAGGGGTTGGACTAGCGCTAGGGCTCGGAGTGGGAGTCGGACTAGGACTAGGACTAGGACTCACTGACACCTTAGGACTTGGAGATTTGCCAGTGTCCTGCTGATTAAAATTGCTCACCCACACCCAAGAGCCTATTCCTGCCAGCACTGCTAGTCCTGTAGCTATCCCAAGCAGCGGCCAAGGACTATTCCAGATAGAGCGACCCGTGGCTTGAGACATCACCGGTTCACTCGGTTCTCCACCTCTAGCCTCCCTGGGTGTTCCACCTTGAGCTGATGCCACTGTCGTGCCGGGTATTGGCTTGGGTTTTGGAAGTTGGGGAGTTAACCCAGAAGCTTGAAAGGCATACAAGACTTCTCTAGCGGATTGGTAGCGATCGCTTGCTTGATAACTAAGCATCCGATTTAATATCTCAGCTAACTCATCGCTAACCCTAGCCCAGGGACGCCAGTTCCAAGTCAGATTAGTATTATCCACCAGTTCTTCTGGTTCTTTCCCAGTCAGTAGCACTATCGCAGTCACTGCTAGGGAATATAGGTCACTACTTGGATACACCTGACCGGTCTGAATTTGCTCCCTGGGAGCGTAACCGCTTTTGCCAATACTAGTTGTTGGTGTGGGAGTATCGGGCAATTGAAGACGAGTTGCCAGTTCCTGTACCACACCCAAATTAATCAACACCGGTATACTGTCCGTCTCCCGCATGATAATGTTATCCGGTATGATATCTCGGTGAATAATCCCTTGGCTGTGGATGTAGTCCAAAACTGGCAAAGATTGCTGCAATAGCTGACGCACTTCCGTTTCTGATACGACTCCCAACTTGGTCGGGCTAGCCATTGGGGGTGATTGGACTTCCCCATCGGGATTAGAAGATAGAGGTTCACTTTGATTCTGAAGGGCTTTCCGTTGTTCTAGTAGTTCACCATAGGTTTTTCCCTCTACGTAGTCTCGCACCAGAAACAGCCGTCCTTGCTCTTCAAAGGTAGCTCGGAACTGAGGAATTTGGGGGTGTTCAATTTTATACAGGATACCTGCTTCTTGTTGAAACAGTTGCCTTGACTTATCTAAATTATTAGTTTCTGTCTGAGGGGGAATAAATTCTTTGAGGGCACAAGGTTCATTGAAACGCCCTTGATCCTCTACCAGGTAAGTCCGATTGAATTCTCCTTGGTCAAGGACACGGAGCAGATGGTAGCGATTTTGCAGAATAGTTCCAGAGGCAATCGGTGGTTCCATCGGTGGTAGATCAGTTGTTACGGACAATGAGGCAGGAGGAGTATTCTTGAAGTTTAGACTTATTTCGGTTGCTTTGGAACTCCACCGATGGATTCCAACTGTTCCTTTGAGTAACAGTTGATAAGCATATAAATCAGCGCTTACCCAAGACTGGACTCCAAACCCGCTTATGGTGTAGAGTCAGAAGCTATACCCTACAAGTATAGTTATTGCGTAAGTCCTGTAGGGAATTTGGAATAGGAAATAGGGAATAGGGAAAAAATCCTGTGTAGTTAATCAATATCACAACTGCTAAGCACCTAAACAAAATTAATTACCTACTCTGGATCTCTGTAACCCTTACATTGCATGGCTTTGATTTTCGGTAAATGTGCAATTAATTTTGTGCACCTGCTTATATAGGTTTTTCTGGTTTATTATAACATCACGACATGTTCATTGCTATCTTATTTTCCTGTGGAATTATCTCAAATAACTACCTTAATTGAATAGATGTACAGTTGAACATCAAATTAGGGACAATAGTTTATTTTCGGATTTGACTAAGAAACTTAAAAAAAATTCTTGATTTATGACCTTAGTTTGATCACACTACACTATATAGCAATCCTAAATCATTTGTAAAATCACTGAAATTTTTAAAAACTCGATCCTTTTCCCTTACATTCTGCCATCTGCCTCCTGCCTCCTGCCTCCTGCCTCCTGCCTCCTGCCTCCTGCCTCCTGCCTTAAAGCAGCCCATTTCTTTCACGAATCAGATCGGATTGCAATATATTGTGTCTTGCGGAAAGTACTGTATGAGTTAAATGCTATAAAAATTAATAAAATATTAATCAAATTTAAATAAATAATTATAAAAATTATTATAAAAAGGATATTCTTAGAATGTTAAGATCGCGTTGAAATAAGCTTCGAGGGTTTGCTGTGAGCAGTTCAGTTACTTTAGAGCTTCAACCTATTCTGCCCCAGATAGCCGATAACAATCGTTTAAGACTATTTTCTGGTTCGGCAAATGTTTCCCTTTCTCAGGAAGTGGCACGCTATCTAGGCATCGACTTGGGACCGATGGTACGGAAACGATTTGCTGATGGGGAGCTCTATGTCCAAATTCAAGAATCCATCAGGGGGTGTGATGTTTACCTGATTCAACCGACTTGCTATCCGGTGAATGATTACCTGATGGAGTTACTCATTATGATCGATGCTTGCCGTCGAGCCTCAGCACGGCAAGTTACTGCTGTGATTCCTTACTATGGTTATGCTCGAGCAGACCGTAAAACGGCGGGGCGTGAGTCCATTACAGCGAAACTGGTGGCTAACCTGATTACTGAAGCTGGTGCTAATCGGATTTTGGCAATGGATTTGCACTCCGCTCAAATTCAAGGTTATTTCGATATCCCCTGCGACCATGTCTACGGTTTACCAGTATTACGACAATACCTGGCTTCTAAGGAACTAACCGATCTGGTAGTAGTTTCGCCGGACGTTGGTGGTGTGGCTAGAGCCAGAGCGTTTGCCAAAAAGCTATATGATGCCCCCCTTGCCATTATCGACAAGCGCAGGCAAGCTCACAATATCGCTCAAGTCATGAATGTGATTGGGGATGTGAAGGGTAAAACTGCGGTGTTGGTGGATGATATGATTGACACTGCTGGCACGATTTGTGAAGCGGCCAAAGTACTGCGTCAAGAGGGTGCTCGTCAAGTCTACGCTTGTGCAACCCATGCCGTGTTTTCGCCACCATCTGTAGAGCGCCTCTCTAGTGGGGTGTTTGAAGAAGTAATTGTTACCAATACTATTCCACTTCCGGAAGCGAAACAGTTTCCACAGTTGACAGTGCTTTCAGTGGCTAACTTATTGGGTGAAACCATCTGGCGTATTCATGAAGACTCTTCTGTCAGCAGTATGTTTCGTTGAAAATCCCCCCTGCTCCCGGGGGGATTTTAATTTTAAAAAGTTGTATTGAGTGTTGAGTGTTGACTAGATACAAGCAATGGTTAACAGTCAACCAATAACGCAACTGGGTATCAGCCAAGATTAAATTGGCCACTAAAAATTATTCGTTTGGATAGGAGGTGGAGAGAAACGGGAGATAGGGAGATAGCGGTGCTGAACGCGCACCGTGGGGTAATTTTTATTAATAAAAATGGGAACCGTGGCGAATTTAATTCTTAATGGATCAAGCGCACCTTAGGTATTTTTAACCTAAAAAAAACTCTCCCCAGCACCCCACCTCCCTTTTAACCCATTGACATACCTGCCCACTAAGGGGGTGATTATAAACGGTTTTCAGGTGTTATGAATTGAGATTCAAATCGTGAAAACCCCTTGAATAAAAGCTTTCAGGTTTATTTTTTGATTATGAGTTTTAAGGTTTATTTATCCCCACCTAAATGATATTATTATATATAAATTCAAAGAGGCATGATTTTTATGGGAAAACAAGAATCTTCTGATTTGGTGTCTGTGGACAATACATACACAGAACTCGCCAAGTATTATGATAACTTGATGACATCTGGCTATTATGACCATAAGGGTTATGCCACATCATTGCAGAAAATTTTGGGTGAAAGAAGAAAAATTCTGGATATGGGGGTGGGAAGCGGCTTATTAACGGAGCAGATGTTGTTATTGGAGAATTATAATATTACAGGTATTGATTTCTCGCCTGCGATGCTTACACAAGCAGAAAAAAGACTCAAGGATAATTCGGTGAGGCTCGTATGTGCAAGTATTGAAGATTATGAAACCAGCGAGACTTTTGAGGCTGTTATTTCGACTGGGGGAGTTTTCTGTTTCTCCTACAGAGAGCAAGAACAACAATATCGGCTGTATAGTTATTGCCCTAACAAAGATGTGCAGATGAAATCCCTGAACAAACTGTATGATATTTTAGATAAGGATGGTATTTTATGTATGTCGATTCAAGGGGATCATACCAATTCTGAAATGCCAATCAAAGATGGAATCGTGTATACGCAAAAAACCGACTTTGGAGAACAATCATTACAGAAGACTTATACATTTTCAGCAAATGGCAAGATCCTTTCTCAACAACAAATGCGATTAATATTTTTCGATGAAACAGAGTATCTTAGCTTGTTCGAAACCGCAGGGTTTTCCTTGGTTGGGCAAGAGCGGACGCAAAAATTCTGCATTTTTCGGAAAAACGAATTGAAAAAAGGGTAATAATTCAGGTGAGGGCCGGTTGAAAAAATCTTGAAATACGCTATTCTGACGGCATGAGCTTAAAACCGAAACCCGAAAAACTATAAAAACTAAAGCTATCAGCTATCAGCTAAGTGCGTTTGTATTTGAGATGTAAACCTGTATGGTCTTTTTTTTGGCAATAAAACTGAGGAGCTCTTTCCCCTCTTGGCTTTTACCTGCCCCCCTTCCGAGCCAGGGTTTAGGGGAGATTCCTTTGGCATTTTTTGGTAATTCGTGTGTTTACAATCGAGCTCCAAACGCTATATATTCTATTAATATAGCTTAACACCAATATCATTAATCTAGAATTGCCAAAAGAATAAGAAAAGGTAGTGTTTTTTGTTTGGTCTCCCTAACCCTACCTATTATAGGTGGGGTTAGGGAGAGATTTTGTTCAATTTGCCACAGTAAATTATTCGTTGCTCCTGTAGGGACTAACGTCTAACTCGCCATTATTTTTAAAGACTACTCGGAAATGAGCAAGGGGCTTCTGGGGTACTAACCCAGTCCCTTCGCTACCAATTCCAGCTGCTGCTGGCTTCATTAGGCGTTCTAAAGGAGTTTCTTGGGAGTAATCCCAAGACTCTTTATCAATTGCTTCATAATCAGCAATGATACCCTCTTCAGTCACAGCTACTCGATAAGTTAAATCTTGAGGATAGCTGGAGGTTTTATTCCAACTGTCACGAATTGGCTGAGACACTTTGTCTTTCAAATCATTAATGACAGCGATGTCAGTAATTTCTGGACCTAGGGTAATCTTACCCATATAACCATCCCAAGGACTGATTTCGAGAATCCCTTCGTTTTCCCCTGGTTTAAATAACACCTGGAACTGAGCAATAGGTTCTTGGGTAGCAATATTGTCTGTAGTCTTGGTGTAGAGCAATTCAGGCAGGGGGGTTTGCTCTGCCCCATCCAAGGGTGTGCCATTAACGGGTTTGTAGCCTAAAATCGCACCATCTCTGCCAACACTAACCTGGTATTTTAAATTCCCAGCAAACTGTTGCCGGTTCCCCCAAGCTCGAAAAATTCGCTTTTGCAGGCTTCTTTGTATATAGCGCAACTCTGTGGGATCAGTAATTTCTGGTGCAGTTGTGAGCACTTTTTCTAGCTCGTCGATGGAGAGTGGTGTTCCCTTTGGTGTTGGTGTTGGTGTTGCCTGAGGGTCACTCTCCCCAGTTGGGGTGGTGGTTTCATTAGTATTTTCCCCTGTTCGGGAAGGTTCGGGTTCCCGTACTTCTGGAATCGGTACAAAGAAAAATGCGATCGCAGCTAGAGCCAAACTTGCCATTCCCAGTGCAGCAGGTCCAGTACGCTCGGTTACTGGTTTTTCAGCTTGGCGATAGTGCTTAGAAACAGGCTGCAACGAAACACTAATATCTGGTAGGGTTCGTCCATCAGCCAAAAACTGGTCAATCGCCTCCACCAAGTCAAACAACTGCACTGTGTTCAAATCTACATGGAGAGGTTTGCCTGAGTTAGTCATTGCTCCTGACTCAGCAGTATTTAGCAGTATCAGTCGATGCAAATTCTTGTCCTCGACTTTCTGCAGATGCACCTTAGCTGGTTTCTCAGCATGGGGTTGGGGGTGAGGCACTTTAGACAAAAATTCCTGAGCATAGCGGCTTACACTATTTACCAAGTCCTCAAAAAAATCCCGCCCACCGCTGAGGGGTTTGTCCATAGCCCCTACATAGCATTCCGCATTACTTAGAGTTGTCAGCAATGGTCGGGCATCTGGCTGTAACCCATCCCCTGTGGTACTATTACTCCAACCCTCCAGGATTAGGGTACAGTTGGGAAGACTGTACTGGCGTCGAATTGTCATCGGCTGTTCCTGCTGAAAAATCCCCTTCAACCTCTTAGACTAGCATTGAGGGAATGGGTAATTGGTAATGGATAATGGGTAATCGATAATGGATAATTGATAATTGATAATGGGTAATTTGTCAATCAGCTGACTATACTTGATACTTGATGGCATGGCTATAGTCAGAAACGCCAACATTCAAGGCAATTCCCCATCAAACAGACTAGTCCATAATCTTTGCCTTCCAGAAGTGCCTGTACAGAACAGAAGCTGACTCAATAGAGAAATTGCGAGTTCATTCAACTTTTCTTGAGAGTTATAGGCAGCCACTTTAGAGCGACGGGGATTCATCCGGCTGCGAAAATGAGCCTGGAACCTTTCCAAATACTTAGATAAGCGAAAATGTTGTTCTAGAGGCACCTGCTTTTCCAGTAGTTGTTGATAAGCCGTCAACAACTGCCTAATCAGAACCGTCATTCGCCGTGCCATATGACTAGCAATCACCACTAAAGCCTTAGCTTCCTCTGGAGTTAGAGGACGTCGTGTGTAAGAGCGCCGCCAGGGATTGGTAGAGCGCATACGCCACAGGACAACACGATTTTTAATAATGTCCTGAAGTTCCAGCTCTCTAGCCGCCAATAGCATCGCCTCAGAACCTCCCAGTTCGAGAGCTTCAATGGCTAGTAAAATTAGGTCAATATGCAGCCGAGTTCGTGGTGGACAGCCCTGAGCTGGAATCCTGAAATCAGGTAGGCTATCTAAAATTATTGGCTTTGACTGGGAAGCAGGACTATTGGTCAGCATTACGGTCCGTCGAAAGATTCACTCTAATAGCGCTTATCCTACAGCGAAAACCTTTTGAATAGATTTGTTCCAAGGAATCACACAAGGTTCAGCTTTCTAGTGTACGCTTTTACAGAAAGGGAATGGCAAGCTATAGTTTGAGTCAAACCCCATTGATAACTAAGTTCACCTACTGATGGATTTAAAATCTCTGATTCGCGATATCCCTGACTTTCCCAAACCAGGGATTGTATTTCGGGATATCACTACCCTCCTGAGCAATCCAGAAGGACTACGCTACACTATCGATACCTTAGCTCAAAAATTTCAGGAAGCAGGAGTAAGGGCTGATTATGTCGTGGGTATGGAGTCTCGTGGTTTTATATTTGGACCACCTATAGCTTACCAACTCGGGGCTGGGTTTGTCCCAGTGCGCAAACCGGGTAAACTACCAGCAGCGGTATACTCGGCTGAGTATGACCTAGAATACGGCACAGACAAGTTGGAAGTCCATCAAGATGCTTTCACACCTAACTCCCAGGTTGTGATTATCGATGATTTAATTGCTACTGGAGGAACAGCAGCAGCTACAGTCAACCTGGTAGAACAAGCAGGCGGTCAAGTGGTAGCTCTTGGCTTTATCATCGAATTACGGGATTTAGGTGGACGTCAGCAACTGCCTGATGTACCAGTTATAACCCTGGTTGACTATTAGTTATTAGTTATTAGTTATTAGTCATTGGTCAAAAGAAAGTTTCCAATTAATAAAGGACTTTCAAGGAATGACAATTTTTGAATTCAAAATGACGTAAGCATTCAGCTATCAGCTATCAGCTATCAGCTATCAGCTATCAGCTATCAGCTATCAGCTATCAGCCATAGGCCAACGGCTGACGGCTGACGGCTGACGGCTGACGGCTGAATGCTTACAAAATGACTAGCTTTATAATTGGCAATTGTTTCCACCGGAAACAACCCCCTGAATTCAGGTATGGGATAATTTTGAATTTTTAATTGATAATTTTGAATTGGAGCGAAGCGATTGACTTCTTCTACTAGAGATTCTAGCATTATCAATCGGTTTGATGGGGCTTGGCATAGACTAAAACTTCTGGTCACCAGTGAGACCTTTCTGTACGTGGTAAAGCGACTGTTGCAAGGTCTTTTGACCTTGCTGTTGGCATCTGCTCTAAGTTTTGCCATTATTCAGTTTGCACCAGGAGATTTTCTGGATACCCTCAGGCAAAATCCCAAAATTTCCCCGGAACGAATCGAGGAACTCAAGGAGCAATTTGGTTTAGATCAGCCAGCAATTATTCAGTATTGGCGTTGGCTAGTACGAGTTGTAACCAAGTTTGACTTTGGTACCAGTTTCGCTTACTTCCGTCCGGTGTCGTCTTTGTTATTAGAACGGATACCAGCAACCTTACTCTTAGCCGTAGCCTCAATCTTTATTACTTGGACGATCGCAATTCCTCTTGGTATCCTGGCTGCTGTTAATCAGAATCGCACCACTGACCGATTCCTACAAGTCATTAGCTACACAGGTCAGGGTTTCCCCAGCCTAATCACTGCTCTGTTGCTGCTCATACTCGCCCAGAATCTTTCCCCCTTAGTTCCTGTCGGTAGTATGACCAGTATCAATCATGATGATTTATCCCCCATTGGTAAGGTTTTGGATATTGGCTGGCATATGATTTTGCCAACAATAGCTCTATCCATTACTAGTTTTGCAGGTCTACAACGAATTACTAGGGGTGAATTGCTGGATGTGCTACGGCAAGACTATATTCAGACAGCTCGTGCTAAGGGACTGCCAGAAAATCGAGTTATCTATGTCCATGCTTTGCGCAATGCTATTAATCCTCTAATTACCATCCTTGGCTTTGAGTTTGCTTCTCTACTCAGTGGCTCATTTATTGCTGAAATTTTCTTCAACTGGCCAGGTTTAGGTCGTTTGATTTTACAGGCGGTAACTGCTCAAGACCTCTATCTGGTAATGGGAAGCTTGATGATGGGGGCTACAATGCTGATTTTGGGGAATTTGTTAGCAGACTTGCTTCTAAAAGTAGTTGATCCTCGAATTCGTCTAGAAGATTTGAAATAGAGAATGTAAGCAATCAGCAATCAGCCATCAGCCATCAGCAATCAGACATCAGCAATCAGCAATCAGCCATCAGCCATCAGCCATCAGCCATCAGCCATCAGCCATCAGCCAAAAGCCTATGCTTCACAGCGTCGAAGTCTGTGCCACGCTACTTGAGGTGCGACAGTTTTTGAATAAAATAACCTGACCGCTGACCGCTGACTGCTGAATACTTACTGTCCTAAATGTACTTTTGACGTCAATTTTTGTTAACAACCTAAATAGGCGTTGCAGAATAACGGGATGATGTACCTATTTACTGAAGTTTGAACTGTAGACTATAAGCCACTTTCAGTTATGTGCAAAAAATGGTATCATCCCACAAATGTGCAACGCCCCTAAATAAAATAAAACCTTTTATTAAATCAGGAAAAAAACCTGAAACGATTGTCCATCCTGCCTTCAGCATAGCTGCCTTCAGCATAGCTGCCTTGCTGTAAAGACGCGCCTCAGGAATATTTTCAAGATGTTTACCCAAATTCATTATGTAATTCTTTCTAGAAGGAACGGTCGTTATCTGGTTGCCCAACCGAAAGCTGGTAGCCCAGAGGCTGGAGCTGGATATCTGTTGATGTTTCGCGAACACTTTGATGCCCTGAGTTATCTCAATACCCACGGTGCTGATTTAGCTGACCAATTTTCTGTAGAGTCGGTTTCTGGTAGTCAGTTGAAAAATTTGCTGGAACGGTGGGGGTTTGTTGGTGTGGGTGTTGTTCAAGACCCATTGGTACCTCAAATTGAGTTTTTTTCTTACAAATAAGGGCTATTAGGTGACACAACCAGACTATTCAACTAGTCCAAAAAATAGCGATCGCATTTTGTAAGCATTCAGCCGTCAGCCGTCAGCCGTCAGCTGACGTAACAGAGATTAAACCAATGCTTACTTGTTTTATTCAAAAGCTGATAGCTGATAGCTGATAGCTTACCGCATTTTCCCAAGCTCTCTGGCTTGACTGGGGATAATTGATACTCCTACTAACCGTCGTTCCCTGATTGATTTTTTTGAGCAGGCAATGATTGCGAGGACTGGTTATTCACGGAATTGATATTTCCTCTTGCTTGTCCATCACGACAACCATCACACCGCTGCTGGGCATATTGTTAATATGCATAGATTTTGTTTAAATTTTATTAAGGAGTAAATATAAGGAGTAACTATGAAAGACCTCACTGCTTATCGAAATATAGGTATCTTTGCTCATGTGGACGCAGGCAAGACAACTACAACAGAGAGGATACTAAAACTTACCGGGAAAATCCACAAAATTGGTGAGGTTCACGAAGGTGCAGCTACAACGGACTTTATGGAACAGGAACAAGAGCGCGGTATTACTATTCAGTCTGCCGCCACCAGTTGTTTCTGGAAAGACCACCAACTCAACATTATTGATACCCCAGGTCACGTAGACTTTACCATTGAGGTTTATCGTTCCCTCAAGGTTCTCGATGGTGGCGTTGGTGTTTTCTGTGGCTCAGGTGGTGTAGAACCCCAGTCAGAAACTAACTGGCGCTATGCCAATGACTCAAAAGTTGCTCGGATTATCTACGTAAACAAACTTGACCGTCTGGGGGCTGATTTCTACCGAGTTGTTAAGCAGGTAGAAGATGTACTTGGTGCTAAGCCTCTGGTAATGGTACTGCCGATCGGAACTGAGAACGATTTTGTGGGTGTAGTGGATTTGCTAACCCGTAAGGCATGGGTATGGGATGACTCTGGGGATCCGATGAACTATGAGATTCAAGACGTTCCCGCCAACATGGTTGATGATGTGGAAACCTACCGCGAGCAGTTAATTGAAATGGCTGTGGAGCAGGATGACGAGGTGATGGAACAGTATCTAGAAGGGGAAGAACCAGATCTCGAAAGCCTTAAGCGTTGCATTCGCAAGGGAACTCGTGAGCTGGCTTTCTTCCCTACCTACTGCGGTTCATCCTTCAAGAATAAGGGAGTGCAGTTGGTACTCGATGCTGTAGTTGACTACCTGCCGAATCCCACTGAAGTCAAACCCCAGCCAGAAATCGATCTAGAAGGTAACGAAACCGGTACACTTGCCTATGTTGACCCAGAAAAACCTTTGCGTGCCTTGGCATTTAAGATCATGGATGACCGCTTTGGCGCTCTGACCTTTACCCGTATCTACTCAGGAACCTTATCTAAGGGTGACACAGTACTTAATACCTTCACCGGTAAAACTGAGCGTATTGGTCGTTTGGTAGAGATGCATGCCGATTCTAGGGAAGAAATTAACTCTGCCCAGGCCGGTGATATTGTGGCCATCGTTGGGATGAAAAATGTCCAGACTGGGCATACCCTCTGTGACCCGAAAAATCCTGCTACTCTGGAGCCGATGGTCTTCCCAGACCCGGTGATTTCCATTGCGATCGCACCTAAGAAAAAAGGTTCCTCTGAGAAAATGGGCATTGCCCTGAGCAAGATGATTCAGGAAGACCCATCTTTCCACGTTGAAACTGACCAGGAAAGTGGCGAAACTATCATTAAGGGCATGGGTGAGCTGCACCTAGACATTAAGGTTGATATCCTGAAACGGACTCATGGCGTTGAGGTGGATGTAGGTAAGCCCCAGGTTGCATATCGTGAGTCCATTACCAAGCGCATCGAAGACAGCTATACCCACAAGAAGCAGTCCGGTGGTTCTGGTCAATATGGTAAAATCGATTACGTTATCGAGCCTGGTGAACCCGGTACTGGCTTCCAGTTTGAGTCCAAGGTGACTGGTGGTAATGTCCCCAGGGAATTTTGGCCTGCTGTGCAAAAGGGCTTTGAGAATAGCATTCAAAAGGGTCTGTTGGCTGGATTCCCTTGTGTGGACTTCAAGGTTACCTTGACTGATGGTGCCTACCACCCCGTAGACTCATCGGCTATTGCCTTTGAAATTGCGGCCAAGTCGGCTTATCGGCAATCCTTTGGTAAGGCTTCACCTCAATTGTTAGAGCCAATTATGAAAGTGGATGTATTCACACCAGAAGATTACATGGGGGATGTAATTGGTGACCTCAATCGCCGCCGTGGGATGATTAAGTCTCAGGAGAAAACTCTTACTGGTGCTCGCATTAAGGCAGATGCACCGTTGAGCGAGATGTTTGGCTATATTGGTGACCTGCGTACTATGACATCTGGTCGTGGTCAGTTCTCGATGGAGTTCTCCCACTACGCCCCTTGCCCAAGTAATGTGGCAGAAGAGGTAATTAAGGAAGTGAAGGAACGTGAGGAAGCTGCTAAATAATCTTTTGATTTAAGTAGAGTTCCTGGCTGGTTTTAGACTGGCCAGGAACATCGTGTGATCAATGATTAAGTCTGTGCCATCACCATCCCCATCAAGGCAATTACCGAAGCATTGTAATCAATAGCATATTCATTAGTAGCCCAAGACCGCTCATCATCTACATAACTCAACATTCCCAAGCCTTTAGGCGCAATCCCATCCTGGGCATCAGTATTAGGACCCCCTACCATCAGACCAGGGATGACAATTCCTTTAGCTCGGGAAATCCGGTGATGAACATGACGCACCGAGTTGCTACCAACACGGGTAATAAAACAAAGATTAAAATGATTGCGCCCCAGTAAATAATCTAACTGCTCAACAGCTGCCTTGTAGTAGCCTCGATTGCCAGTGATGCGGTAGGCATAGAGTAGAGTAATTCCTTCCTCAGCTATCTTATGATTAGATGCCCAATGGAATTTATCAATAGTTAAACGGTAGCCACTACGGTTAATCTTTTCCATCAGAGTATCCGCCCTTCGCATCAGCCTAGCTGTTATTTCTAATTTCAGTTTGTCTGACCCTTTCCTTTGTTTCTGCACCAAATAGTTAACCATTGCTAGAGGAGACGGATCTTTCCAACCAAACTCACCATAGTCAAAGGCCGTGATAGTTTTAGCTAAGTATTTCTCGTAGCTAGTATCCCCTGTAGTAATAAACAGTTCTACGGCTGCCCAGAAGCGGTCATCTTGATCTGTTTTTAAGGATTCTTGCTGATCCCACTCTCCAAAAAGATACTTACCTGAACCGGTGTCATCTCCTTCTTGCCAATCCACCTTCATAGATCGCTGTTTTCGGAGAAACCCCCAGGCTTTCTGAGCTGCTTGTAAGTAGGTTTGAGCCTGTTGCTTGTCAAAGGGACTATAAACTCTAGCAGCCATTGCCATTACTGCTGCAAACTTGCCAGTCTCAGGTGTCGAGATTCCAAAAGTGTACCGTGGCTGAGTATCTTGATTGGGTAGAATTTCCCCTGGCCATTTTTTTCCTGACAGCTTGCGGTAGACAGCACCATCCTCTCGCTGCATCTTCAGCAGCCAATCTAATCCTACTTTGACCTCATCGAGTAGGTCAGGTCTACCATTGCCGCTTTCTGGTATAGTTAATTGGTTGTCCCTAAATAATTTAGGATATTGCTCGTACAAGCTTAACAAGCGTCCGATGGTGACTGTCATTGGCGCAACATATTTACCAAAATCCCCAGCATCATGCCAGCCACCTTGGGCAGATTTGAAGTCTCCAGCTTTATTAATCTCATCGTTGTGGGCAATAATCCCATCTTTGAGATGGCAGGGGGGATGTTTGACTCCAGATACTGAATCATTTACAGCAACACCGCACCGTTGCAAATAGTAGGACCGGAGTAGCTTTGTAAAGGTATCCTTATAAATTTCCTTACCAATGCCAAACGGATAAGACTGACTATAGCCGTATTTGAGGTAATAGCTACCTGATTTATCGTATTTAGTAAAATCAATAACCGTAATTTTATCATTACTGGCTTTATCCTTTACGGAGTTTCCCAGGTTGGTCACAAAAACCGTTTTGTGAGTGATTAAATCAACAAGTTCAACCTGCTTGTTTTCCGAATTGGGGGAATTGATTAAGAACGCCAACTTAGGCCCAGTTGGGTAATAACCTATTTGATTGATAACAATTTTTCCTCTAGCTGCTGGATTATAGGGTTGAGCATTAAGCTTGGAAAAAAATCCATAAGCGATCGCACTGATCCAGCCGATAAAAAATCTTCTATCTATTTTCATCGTCAAGCTTTTACTTCCATGATATCTTGATTATGGGTCTTTTGGAAATTTTCCAGAACGAACCTCTGTAGTAAACTCCTGCACGGCTTGGGTTATTACCTGGCGCAAATTCACATAAGACTTAGCAAAGGGTGGCTGGTGCTCGGAAAGCCCTAGTAAATCCGCTGTCACTAACACCTGGCCATCACAGTGTGGTCCGGCTCCAATGCCAATGGTGGGAATAGTTAATTTTTGTGTAATTGACATTGCCAAATCGCTTGGAATATGCTCTAAAACGATAGCAAAGGCACCAGCTTGCTCCAATGCGATCGCATCCTGCAAAATCCGCTCCCCAGTTTCCGGTGTTTTTCCTTGTTGCCGTAAACCCAGCCGATGAATAGACTGCGGTGTTAAACCTACATGACCCATCACCGGAATTCCCACAGCGCTAAGCCTCCCCACCGTTTCAGCCATGGCAGGATATCCTCCCTCCAACTTCACTGCCACTGCCCCAGTTTCCTTCAACACTCGACCGGCAGAGTGGATTGCCTGCTGAGGACTTTCCTGATAACTCAAAAACGGCAAATCACAAACCACTAATGCCCGTTTAACACCCCGACACACCGCTTTGGCATGGTGAATCATGTCCTCAAGGGTCACTGGCAGCGTTGTCGAGTAACCCAGCGTAACCATTGCTAGAGAATCCCCGACCATGATTATGTCTACTCCCGCTTCATCCAACAGCTGAGCGATCGCATAATCCGCAGCAGTCAGCACCACAATCTGGCGCTCCTGTTGTTTCCATTGATTCAACTGCTTGATAGTAACTGCCATAACCAATAATAGTTTCGGTCAATCCGATTAATAATTCTCAAAGATGCTTATAAAAAAAGTAAACCGAACTATGGAAATCTTTGTAAAGAAGCGTGAACTACTGACTTCAGTGTAATGTGATCGTTAGCTATCAGCTATCAGCTCTCAGCTATCAGCTCTCAGCTCTCAGCTCTCAGCTCTCACCCAAAGGCCTGTGGCCAAGCTACACCGAACAGTTTTTGAATAAAATAAGCTGACCACTGACGGCTGACCACTGACGGCTGACGGCTGACGGCTGACCACTGAATACTTACATCTCATCTGTGCAACTGATTTATGACCTATTAATACTATATGGGTTAATTACGGTAATCAAGAAGGTTGAAGAATACTGCTTGAGTAGGGAATACTAAAAATGAAGCTTCCTCGATCAGGTTCCCTATGTCAGAGCCTCTAATTTCTGCCATCATCTGCACCCACAATCGCGAACAATATTTGGGTGCCGCCATTGATAGCGTGCTACAGCAGGATTTTGCCGATTATGAAGTAATTGTGGTCGATAATGCGTCAAGCGATCGCACCCGTAACATTGTTGACCAACGCTTGGACAACTCTCGACTAAACTATGTTTATGAACCCGTACTTGGTTTATCGGTGGCTCGTAACACTGGGGCTGCCAGTGCCTGTGCTGGTATTTTAGCTTATCTGGATGATGATGCCGTTGCCAGTCCCCGTTGGCTTAAGACAATTTACGAAGCTTATCAAAGTAACGAAAAACTGGCAATTGCTGGTGGTAAAGTTACCCTATTGTGGCCAGATGGCATTACCTCTCCCTCCTGGTTGTCACCAGACCTAGCAGGAAATTTGGGAGCTTATGACCTAGGGGAAACCCTAATTCAGATCCAAAATCCTGGTTTGACTCCCAGAGGTTTAAATTACTCGATCAGGCGGACTTTCCTGGAGAAAATCGGTGGTTTTGATGTCAATTTAGGTCGTGTGGGGAAAAATTTATTATCTAATGAAGAGTTACATATGACAGAATTAGCTCTCCAGGATGGTTGGCAAGTTGCTTATCTACCTGATGCTCTAGTGGCTCACAATGTTGCCCCAGAACGAATCAATAAACGTTGGTTTTTGAATCGTGGTTGGTGGCAAGGTATTAGCGAGTGTTACCGTGAACAATTGGTTGGTCGTGCTGGTACTGCCCAATTGTTACGGGGAGGTGAACGAATGATGCGAGGAATCTACAAATCCTTCAAGCACTTCCGCAATCCAGCTCTTCGCTTTGATAATTTCGTTTATGCCTATGGTCAAATCGGTTATCTGAGTGCAGTAATTAAAGGAATGCTACCAAAACATCCGGGAACGTGAGATCCCCTCTCTTTTAAGGAGGAGATGAAACGGACGCGACGGGTTTTAACCCGCCGTGTCCCTCTGCTTAGGTTCATAAAATTTGGATATTAGACTTCTGACCAACTCAGATGGAGTCATCCCACGCCGTTCTGCTTCTTGCTTTAATTGCATTTTTTTTAATTTATTAATTCGGATCATCAATCGTTCGTCTTTCATTTTTGGAATACTATTTGCGCGCACGAATGTTACGATTCTAGTAGGAGGCAATCAAATGTACAAGACGATTCCAGTAAAAGCAAACTTGACAGAGGAAGAGCAAGCTTTTTGGGTATTTCAATGCCAACAAGCGAATAGTCTGGTAAATTGTGCTATCTATTACTCCAAACAAAAACATTACACCTGGTTAGAACAGCAAGAAGAAGCTTTTACGACTTACTGGCGAGAGGATGATCTTAGATATGGGTGGAAAACCTATAAATGCAGTGTCAAATATGCCGAACTCTGCAAGAATCTAAAAGAGAATCCTCACTATAAGGCGATGGCAGCTCAGTCGGCACAACAAACTCTCAAGACTGTAGCCGAATCAATCAATAGCTACAATCAGTTAGTCGGCCATTATTACAAGGGAAAAGTCGATAGACCAAAACTGCCAAGATACAGAAAGAAAGGCGGATTGGCAGCTGTAACTTTCCCTAGACAAGCTCTTGGTTATAAGTCAGGGTTGTTCTACCCTTCGATCAGCAAAGAAACAAAACCTGAGTTGATCACCGAGATTACCCTGGAGCCGCCGGACTTTATAGATCCGGACTGGGTAAAACAGATAACTGTTCGTCCGTACCTTGGGCAACTTTGGATCGACTGGGTAATTGATGACGAGAAGCAACCAATCTCTGATAACCCCAACCTCGACTATTCCCAAGCGTGGAGTTTTGATCACGGCGGGACGAACTGGCTGACTGGGCTTTCAACCCTTGGCAAGAGCCTGATAATTGACGGTCGAAAACTCAAGTCAATGAATCAGGGCTACTGCCGGTTAGTCGCCAAGTACAAACAGGGGAAACCAGAGTTTTACTGGGATTCCAAGCTAGATCGAGTGCAGCGGAAACGAAACAACCAGATACGGGATGCGATCAACAAAGCTGCTAGATTCATTATCAATCGGTGCTTAAATGATCGCATTGGAAACCTAATTATCGGCTGGAACGAAGAACAGAAAAGCCGTTCTAATATGGGCAAACGTGGCAATCAGAATTTCGTAGTCATCCCGACCAAGAGACTAATCGAACGGCTGAAACAACTTTGCCCTGAGTACGGCATTAAACTAACAATTACCGAGGAATCGTACACCAGCAAAGCGTCTTTCCTTGACGACGATCCATTACCAAAATATGGTGAAAAACCCAACGGGTGGAAACCGTCAGGATGTCGGGTAAGGCGTGGTTTGTATAAAACTTCTGAGGGATACCTGGTAAATGCCGACTGCAATGGTGCGGGTGTGATTCGTTAGCTAGAAACCATATTCTATAAAGGATTTGGGGGATTAGCTGCTTGGTTATAGAACCATGACAACTTGATAACCATGATGGTGAAAATCCATCCCTCGTGAAATCCGAGTGACAAGAACAGATGAACTATTTACCAGATCAGCAAGCAATTACCCATCAGGGGGCTATAGTAATGGTAAAAATATTAGGCTTAAGTGACATGCTTCCCCTATTACCTATTACCCATTACCTATTACCCATTACCTATTACCCATTCCCGATTCCCCATTCCCGATTCCCGATTCCCCATTCCCGATTCCCCATTCCCCAGATAAGCGTACTAATGTTGCTGCATAAGTGACATGCTCCCGTTTCTCGCAGTTATGAGGTACACTATCCTTTGACACTGATTCCCTGTCTTGATGCAATAGCGAGTGGGGGGAACCACGGCAATAGCGAGTGGGGGAAACCCCCAAGACCGTAATGGTGCGTTTACAGTCGTCGAATTAAATTCGCCACGGGTCGCACCTCTGCCTCCCCAAGACCGTAATGGTGCGTTTGACCCGTAATTAAATTCGCCACGGGTCGCACCTCTGCATCGCTTAAAACCCTCTTTACTATTGCTAGCATGCATGCATGCCTTTTGCCTTAAAGGGATAAGCAATGTCGCTCACTCGTCCTGAGAACTGCTATAATTTGGAGGCTACTAGAGTCAGCAAACAGCGATTAATTTCTCTGATTTTATTAATTTGTTTGTCCTACACTTTAGCTAATTTTAATGGACAATATATTCAGCAAAAATGGTTAGCATCCTATGTTAATCGTCCCAGTTATCATTCAATATTTTACCGACGACATAGCAGTTTTTATATTGGCTTGCATGGTAAAAATTGGTTGGATTCAATGTCTTTTGTCTCAGAACTCATTCAATAATTACTTCGTTTTTATCGCCACAAACTGCCTTATCCTCTCCGAGGTTACAGGGCTGCTTCCCTTATATAGCACTACCCATTAAGATGTTTGACATTTCTAAACTCCGAAACCTAGTCAATGCTTACTTTTGACTTCTGACTTGTGACTTGGGACTTGCGCGTTTGTGGATGCTTGGATGTAAGCCTTTTTCCTAGACCAGTAAATCTTGGCGAGGATTAAAATTATCAATCTCCCTTAGTTTTTCGTATAGTTCTCTGACCTCCTGAGTGGCTTCGGTTGGCACAACAATCTGAATTTCTACTACCTGATCCCCTCGTAACCCATCCTGATTGGGATAACCCTTATTTGCCAAGCGCAATTTTTGTCCTGACCTGACGCCACTAGGAACATTAATTTGCACTATACCATCCAAGGTGGGAACTTCTATTAAGTCACCTAATACTGCTTCAGCAGGGCTTACTGGTACTACACAAATCACATCCAATTCCTCTAATTTAAAGAAAGGATGAGGTGACACAGTAATTTTTAAATTTAAACATCCACCATCAATACCTTGACCTTGGAGCCGCACCAGGGCACCGGTTACCATCCCAGCAGGTAGCTCAATTTCTAAAGCCCGTCCATCTTCTAGGCGAATTCGCTCTCGACCCCCTTTATAGGCTTTTTCCAAAGGTAGGGTTAATCGAGCGTCAATATCTTGAGGTTGAGGTTTGGGATAAGGTTGAGGCTGAGGGGGGGATTTGGGTTGAGGTCTCAGACGAGAACTAACAGTGTAGGCTGTTTTAGTTTTCCCTGGTCGAAACGCACTCTCAGAACTTACCCGAGTCCCTGGAGGTGGGGTTGATGTTGCCTTTCTAGTAGAGCGACGCCCGAGTAGTTGATCAATGAAGGTGTTGAAGTCCCGGTAATTGCCATAATCCTCTGGTTGGTATGAACCACGACCATTGCCGTTCCAGCCTACATTTTTAATCAAAGTAGCAGCTTTAGCCGCTTTTCTACCAAACTTCTTCTTCTGCCAATATCGGCTGAATTGGTCGTACTGCGATCGCCTATTCGGGTCAGAGAGAACTTCATATGCCTCACCAATATCCTTGAACTTGTCTTCTGCTGTCTTATCTCCAGGATTCAGGTCGGGGTGATACTGTCGAGCTAACCGCCGATAAGCCTTTTTAATTTCCTCGCTGGATGCCTCTGTGGGTACACCCAACATTTCATAGTAATCTCGATAGTTTTGCATAATTAGTCAATAATGAAGTGTCTCGATGCACTCCCTCATCGGGTAAACCCCCGTATTAAGGCTTTTTTGATCTATTCGTTTTTTGATCTATTCGTGATTAATCGTTAATTGTCAGTATTTTTTAAAGGGAAGAGCGAGAAAACTTTTACCTAAAGACTAACCGCTAATTAGTTGTGGCTACTGACAACTGACAACTAACTACTGACTAATTTAGAACCAATTATCATCCTCATCCCAATCATTTTCAAGGGGGTTTCTGCGATCGCGATCGCGACTGGACCTCGATGAACTAGCCCCATAGGAGTCATAGGAGTCCCGGCGGTAATCCCGTTGAGAATATCGGTCTGTGTCACTATCTCCGGTGAAGGTGCGACGAATTGAGCCAAACAAGTCATCATCCTCTTCTTCCTCATATTGCAGCCGTACCTCTCGCTTGAGCTCATAGAGGGCATCTTGTAGATCACCTTGAGTGCGATCAATAGCCCGGTCATCATTTTGGGCAACGGATTGACGCATCTCCTGAATTAAGCCTTCAATCTGACGCCGATAACCACTAGCAAACTGTCTCCCAAAATCTAGGGCTACCTCCCTCAGTTGCCGTTCCGCTTCATTAGCCAAACTTTCTGCCCGATTGCGCTTTTCTACTCGTTCCCTTCGTTCCCGGTCAACCTCAGCGTATTCTTCTGCCTCACGAATCATTTTGTTGACTTCCGCTTCACTCAGGGTAGAAGCCCCTTGAATGGTAATGCTTTGTTCTCGACCAGTAGTTTTATCCAGTGCCAATACCTGCAAAATTCCATTAGCATCAATATCGAAAGCCACCTGAATTTGGGGCACTCCCCGTGGTGCTGGGGGAATACCAGTCAACTTAAACCGACCCAAAGACTTATTATCTGTTGCCATATCCCGTTCCCCTTGCAGGACATGAATTTCCACCAAAGTCTGATTATTTTGGGAGGTGGAAAAAATATCAGACCGCCGGACTGGGATAGTCGTGTTGCGGGGGATTAACTTTTTCATCACCCCACCAATAGTTTCCAAACCCAAGGACAACGGAGTTACATCCAGCAATAGGATATCTTTGACTTCACTGTTAAGAATTCCTCCTTGAATTGCAGCTCCTACTGCCACTACCTCATCAGGATTAACATTCTGATTTGGTTCCCGATCGATTAAGCTGCGCACCAATTGTTGTACCATCGGGGTGCGGGTTCCCCCTCCTACCAAGATCACTTCATCAATGTCCATAGGAGTTAAGCCAGCATCTTTGAAAGCTCGTTTTAGGGGTCTGCGCAAACGACTAACTAGATCCACACATAGCTCTTCAAACTGAGAGCGCTTCAGCCTAGTTTCTAGGTGTTTTGGACCATCTTCTGTAGCTGTAATAAAGGGCAAATTAATCTCAGTTACACCCACCCCAGACAGCTCGATCTTAGCTTTTTCTGCAGCTTCAGTCAGCCGTTGTAGGGCTTGGCGATCGCGTCGCAGATCAATTCCCTCTGATTTCAAAAATTGCTCTGCCAACCAGTCAACAATTTTTCGATCAAAATCATTGCCCCCCAGTTGAGTATCACCACTGGTTGATAGCACTTCACACACCCCATCCCCCACCTCTAGGATCGAGACATCAAAGGTACCCCCGCCCAAATCAAATACCAGGATAGTTTGGCTGGCCTCAAGATCCAAGCCATAAGCCAAAGACGCTGCTGTTGGTTCATTAAGAATCCGCAGAACCTCTAACCCAGCAATTCGTCCAGCATCTCGTGTGGCTTGCCGTTGAGAATCATTAAAGTAAGCCGGGACTGTTATTACTGTTCCTGTTACCTCCTCTCCCAGGTAGCGGCTGGCCTCATCCGCCAACTTCCGCAGAATCATTGCAGAAATTTCCTCTGGGGCGAAGTCTTTTTTCAACCGGGGGCACTTAATTCTCACATTACCACTTTCATCCCGGCGAATGGTATAGGCAACCCGCTTTGACTCTGGATTCAGTTCAGCATACTTACGTCCAATATACCGCTTCACCCCATAGAAGGTATTTTGGGGATTAAGCACAGCTTGGCGGCGTGCTAATTGTCCTACAACCCTTTCCCCATCCTTACTAAAGCCAACCATTGAGGGAGTTGTGCGCATACCTTCCGCATTAGCAATTACCACCGGCTTACCGCCTTCGATGACAGCCACCACGGAGTTTGTTGTACCCAGGTCAATGCCGACTACCTTGCCCATGCGTCCTTTATTCTCCTCAAGATGAATGCTGTCAACTCGTTCAATGAATTTCAACTACTATATATATAGATGATATTTTGATTAAAATTGTATATAGCCAGTGGTTCGGTTTTCCGAAGCGTAGTCACCCTAGACCTCTGACGGTTGCAGTTATGGTAAGGGATGCCCCGAAGTGCTGAATCTATTCTATCCCTTGACTTCTTCCCCAATTTAGCGGAATTTCAAAGTAAGCATCCTATCATAATAGAGAATATATTAGCAAACTCGAGGATCGGGTGAAGTAGTACATTCAAGACTATTGATTAGCGCTTCCACAGCATGGGCGCGCCAAAGCGTGAATTTAATTCTTAATGGTAAGAGCGCACCTATCAATCTGCCCGACTTACCTGTGGGAAACTTCCCTGTACATCATCATTCGAGGGCTCTGGCAATGCTAGGATCACAGTAGCCCCCTATATTGAATTATTAATGGCAGAAACACTATTCTTTAATGCTCTGCGTGAAGCCATAGACGAAGAAATGGCACGGGATGAGACAGTATTTGTAATCGGTGAAGATGTCGGTCACTACGGTGGTTCCTACAAAGTTACCAAAGATTTGTGTAAAAAATACGGTGACTTCCGGCTTCTGGATACCCCCATTGCCGAAAATAGCTTTACTGGTCTAGCTGTTGGTGCAGCAATGACAGGTTTACGACCAATTGTTGAAGGCATGAATATGGGGTTTTTACTCCTGGCATTCAACCAAATTTCCAACAATGCCGGGATGCTGCGCTATACCTCTGGTGGTAATTTTAAAATCCCGATGGTGGTTAGAGGCCCTGGTGGTGTCGGACGTCAGTTAGGTGCCGAACACTCCCAGCGTCTAGAAGCCTACTTTCAGGCAGTTCCCGGTCTCAAAATCGTTGCTTGCTCCACCCCCTACAATGGAAAAGGGTTGCTTAAATCTGCCATTCGAGATGATAACCCAGTATTGTTCTTTGAACACGTCCTGCTCTACAATCTCAAAGAAAATCTGCCAGAACAGGAGTACTTGGTACCCCTTGATAAAGCTGAAGTTGTACGCCCTGGTAAAGATGTTACCATTCTTACCTACTCCCGGATGCGTCACCACGCCATCCAAGCGGCTAAGCAGCTGGAAAAAGAGGGCTATGATCCTGAAGTGATTGACCTGATTTCCCTAAAGCCTCTAGACTTTAAGACCATTGGTGCTTCAATCGCCAAAACCCACCGAGTCATTATTGTAGAAGAGTGCATGAAAACCGGTGGTATTGGGGCAGAATTAACAGCATCGATTAACGAGCGCTGGTTTGATGAACTCGATGCACCAGTGCTTCGGCTTTCATCCCAAGATATTCCCACTCCCTACAACGGGACTCTGGAAAATCTCACCATTGTCCAACCCCATCAAATTGTCGAGGGTGTGAAAAAGATGGTGGCTTTGCGGATTTAACTAAAAGCTTGGCAAATAAAGCTTAGGCATTAGCCATGCAGGGGGCGTTACTGATTATTAGATGCTGGAGGTGAAAAAGATGCCGATTGCTAAGTAACCAATCGATGGAATACTTAAGCCTCCAGCCTTGAGAGTTCAGAGTTCAGACTTTAGACTTTAGACTTTATATTTTCTCAGTTACTAGGCTCGCCAAAACAGATTATGATAGCATTTGTTGCGGCGGGTCGTAGTCATGCAAAAACAGCGTTCACTATTAGCCTTAATCCTAGTACTTGTAATTACAGCAATCATAGTACTGGTGCAAATTCCAATCCGGTTAGGACTGGACTTGCAGGGAGGGGCTCAACTCACAATTCAGATTAACACTACCGAAGAGATTACGGAAATTACGGCTGAGCAATTAGCCGCAGTTAAAACCGTTATAGAAGGCCGAGTCAATGCCCTAGGGGTTTCTGAGTCGGTAGTGCAAACCGTTGGCAAAGACCAGCTTTTGGTACAGCTACCTGGCGTCAATGACCCGCAACAAGCGGAACGGGTACTAGGGGGAACAGCACAGCTGGATTTTCTCAATCAAAAGATTGGTACAGAAGCACAGCTGCCGGTTGAACAGCAAGTGCTACGAGAACTACAATTCAACCAAGAGGTCTTACGAAACAATGGTGATGGAGATGCGATCGCAGAAAATCAAGCTGCTATCAATCGTAGTAACCAAGCCATCCTTGAACTATTTGAAAGTAGTGGTCTGACTGGCAAAAACCTCAAAGATGCTCGTCCCCAACCTCTTCAAACTGGTAGTGCTTGGGAAGTAGCTATTCGATTTGATAGTGAGGGAGCTCAAAAGTTTGCCGAGCTGACCAAGAACATTGCCGGTACAGGACGCAGCATTGGTATTTTCCTCGACAATTTACTAATTAGTGCTCCGAGTGTGGCAGCGCAATATGCTGAAAATGGCATCAGTGGTGGTGCAGCAGTGATTACCGGTAACTTTGATGCCGAAAGTGCCTATGAATTTGCTGCCCAGCTGCGGGGAGGTTCCTTGCCTTTGCCAGTGGAAATCGTGGAGAATCGCACCGTAGGGGCAACCTTAGGACGAGATAGTATTCAACGTAGTATCTATGCTGCTGTAGTTGGTCTGATTTTAGTATTAATCTTTATGGTGGTCTATTACCGACTGCCTGGCATCATTGCTAATATTGCTCTGAGTATCTACGCTTTACTGACCATCGCAGCATTTGCCCTACTAGATGTTACCTTAACCCTACCCGGAATTGCTGGTTTTATCCTTAGTATCGGTATGGCAGTTGATGCCAATGTGCTGATTTTTGAGCGGACACGGGAAGAATTACGTGCTGGTAAGACCTTGTATCGCTCAGTGGAGTCCGGGTTTTACCGAGCATTTTCTAGTATTTTGGATGCAAATGTCACCACATTAATCGCTTGTGCAGTACTGTTTTGGTTAGGCTCAGGTCTAGTCAAAGGCTTTGCCGTAACCCTAGGCATTGGGGTAGGAATCAGTATGTTTACCGCCCTGACCTGTAGTCGCACCCTGATGCTCGTGGCAGTTTTAGGACTTCCAGGGGTACGTCAGAAACCAGAACTCTTCTGCCCGAATTTACCAACCCAATAGTTTATAAATTAGGAACTAGGAAGTAGGAACTAGGAAGTAGGAAGTGTAATTCCTAGTTATGGATAAAGCGTTTAGTTGACCAGGATCGAGTTCAACTAAAAAATCTATTTAATCCTTCATCCTAGTTGTGGATAAAGTTGTGAATATAGTTGTGGATATAGTGTTTAGTTGACCAGGATCCGGTTCCACCAAAAAAAACATTTCATAATTCATAATTCATAATTCATACTTTATAGCAATCCGTGTAGTAATTGTGATAACTTTGTTCCCTAATTCCTGTTCCCTATTCCCTATTCCCTATTCCCTGTTCCCTACTCCCTGTTCCCTACTCCCTTTGCTAAATAAGGATTTAGTAATAGAAAAGTCAATATGAAACTTAATGTAATTAAAACGCGATCGCTTTGGTGGAGCATCTCAACCGCCCTGATTACGGTCGGTATCATTGCCATGGTGATTTCTTTTCTCCAACTAGGAGCCCCTTTACGGTTAGGTCTCGATTTCGTTGGTGGTACCCGCCTACAGCTAGAGAAAGACTGTACTCAACCCGGAAACTGTGACCAACCCATTGATTTGGCTCTGGTACGGGAGGTGATGACAGCACAAGGTCTCGGCAATAGCAGTATCCAAATACTAGGGGAAGAAAAACAAGCCCTGACAATTCGGAGTAAAACATTAGATGTTGAACAACGCACCCAGTTGCAAACTGCCCTAACGGAGCGTCTTGGTGTTTTCGATCCCAAATCTACTCAGATTGATACCGTTGGTCCCACCTTGGGCAGACAACTGTTTTTTTCTGGCTTAATCGCTTTGTTGATGGCATTTGTGGGCATCTTTGTCTACCTTACCTTCCGATTCGAGTTTGATTATGGCCTATTCGCTTTCGTTGCCCTGTTCCACGATGTCTTAATCGCTATTGGTCTTTTCTCTATCCTAGGTTTAGTGCTAGGGGTAGAAGTCGATACCTTATTTGTGGTTGCCCTATTGACAATTATTGGTTTTTCTGTTAATGATACTGTGGTGATTTACGACCGGGTGCGAGAAGTAATTAAACTCAAGCCAGGTCAACATATCAATCAAGTTGTAGAGGATGCTGTTAATCAAACCTTAACCCGCTCGATTAATACCACCTTAACTACCTTGCTACCCCTGTTAGCAATCTTGCTGTTCGGGGGAGAAACCCTAAAATTCTTTGCCTTAGCACTAATTATTGGTTTTACAGCAGGCTCTTACTCCAGTATTTTTATTGCAAGTACCCTCTTAGCTTGGTGGAGAGAGCGCACTGGTAAAGCTCAGTCTGTAGTCGAGGTTCCGGTTAAGCCCGAAAAGGAGGGGAATCCAGTGATTGAAGCAGAATTTTCTGATGAAGTTTAGTTCTATAGCAATTATCTCTCCCATGAGGTACAAAGCGATCCCCCGTTTCCCTTAAAAAGGGGGACTTTGAGGTTGAGAAGCATACCTCATAAATGCAATAAAAGCTATAATTTTCAATAGTCTTCTGATCATGGAGCAGCCAGGTAGCCCAAGAAGAAAAATTACCCTTGACCCCATCTTTGAGGCCAGGGTAAAACGATTACATCAAATAACTGTTTATGGTAGGTGGGTTTTCGTAGGCATCCTCTGGATAACTGTTGCTCCATTAAGCCTGTGGGGTTGGCACTATGAAATTTCCCTGATGCGATCGCATTTTACCTGGGCAGCACTCCGGTATAGTATTATCTACAACCATGTGCCTGCCCTAGGTCTGGCTATCTGTATTGGCACAACTTTAGCCGTCTTAGTTTGGCAAAGTCGCAATATTTTATTTGGATTACCACCCTTAGAACAGAAACGTCTGGAGCAACAAGTACAGCGGATTTGTCAGCAAGGCCCCACACACCCACTCTGGAAGTGGGTGTGCGGCTCTTGAATTAAACGACTATATCCTCCTCAACAATAAAATCTGCCGCTGTGAGCTGACTCGCGGAGACCCCGAACACCTGTGCTAAGACTTCGCCATTGGCAGTAATAGTAGTCGCGCCCATATCAGCAATTGCCAGCTGATCAAAGGTCAGATCTCCACCTAACTTGAACATATCGATTCCATCTTCAAAACTAAACACAGTATCTGTTCCCTCACCAGGGTTCAAGACATAGGTGTCAATGCCCCCTGCGCCAGATAAGATATCATTGCCTAATCCGCCTTCTAAGATATCATCACCGTTGCCACCAAACAGGGAGTCATTACCCTCAGCACCGATCAAGGTGTCTGAGTTTTCTCCCCCAGACAAGTTATCATTACCAGCTCCACCATCTAGGAAGTCTCCATTAGTCCCACCATCAAGGACGTCATTACCGTCACCACCGAGCAAGGTGTCTGAGTTATCTCCTCCAACCAGGCTATCATTACCAGCTCCACCGTCGAGTAAGTCATTACCTGAGTTACCCTCTAGGGTATCGTTGCCATTACCCCCAAGCAAGGTATCATTCTGGAAAGTACCAATCACCGTCGAGTCATTATCTTGGATGGTAATCAGAGTAGCTACCTCACTTACGTTGTTGAAAGCTAAACCATCATCAACCACAAACTGGATAATGCGACCAGAGGCATCAGTCACACCAGATGTGTTTTCATACTCTAGGGTGTTGAGGACTTGCTGGTAATTTTGGATGGTATCTACCCCACTTAAGGAAAGGATACCATTGTTGGCATCGAAGTTAACCGCAATCAGGGTATCAGTGTTGTCAACAGTCAGCAGTTCCTCTGTGGGATTGAGCAGATTGGCAATTTTTACTGTTGCGCCAACCAGAGTGGTGTTATTAGCATCACTCAGAGTCAATTTGTTATCTGGGAACAGTGCCAGCTGATTACCGGTAAATGTGACAGTAGCATCAATGCCGTCGGTATCTGGATCTGGGGCAGCAGCTGGAATAGCTGGGGCAGCTGCAATAATTGGTTCGGGAGCTGGATCAGTAACTGGATCAGTAACTGGATCAGTCACTGGATCGGTAACTGGATCGGTAACCGGATCGGTAACTGGATCAGTCACTGGATCAGTCACTGGATCGGTAACCGGATCGGTAACTGGATCAGTCACTGGATCGGTAACTGGATCGGTAACTGGATCGGTAACTGGATCAGTCACTGGATCAGTCACTGGATCGGTAACCGGATCGGTAACTGGATCGGTAACTGGATCAGTCACTGGATCGGTAACTGGATCGGTAACTGGATCGGTAACTGGATCGGTAACTGGATCGGTAACTGGATCGGTAACTGGATCGGTAACTGGATCGGTAACTGGATCGGTAACTGGATCGGTAACTGGATCAGTCACTGGATCAGTCACTGGATCGGTAACCGGATCGGTAACTGGATCAGTCACTGGATCGGTAACCGGATCGGTAACTGGATCAGTCACTGGATCGGTAACTGGATCGGTAACTGGATCGGTAACTGGATCAGTCACTGGATCAGTCACTGGATCGGTAACCGGATCGGTAACTGGATCAGTCACTGGATCGGTAACTGGATCAGTCACTGGATCGGTAACTGGATCGGTAACTGGATCAGTCACTGGATCAGTCACTGGATCAGTAACCGGATCGATAACTGGCGATACACCATTGAGGTCTATCACTGGAGCAACATTACCGAATAGGACATAGCTATTCCCTGGGGTGTCGCCATTGGCTGTACTAAGCTCAAGACCAGGTGCGCCAATAACTAGGTCATCAATGCTATCACTATTAACGTCTTTTGCTCCACTTACTGAGAAGCCTAGGGAGTCAGTACCTTCGATAACTAAGCCATCTTCGCCGTTTAGGGTAGAAAGGTCTACACTGCCAGTAGTTCCCAACTCTTCACTGCCGAATAGCACATAAACTTTGCCTGCACCTTTAGCTCCAATCGCAACATCAGCAAACCCATCTTTGTTGAGATCCCCAGCATAACTAACTGACGAGCCCAGGAGACCATTCGCTTCAATCCCTGTGATGGCAAAGCCATTGGTACCGTCGAGGCTTGCAAGGTCTAAGTTCCCTGTACCAGCAACATCGGTGCCGCCAAACACTACGTAAGCCTCGCCAACATCAGTCTGGGTATCGGAGTCAACAAAGGGAGCCCCAATGATTAAATCACTAACACCATCACCGTTGACATCGCCAGCATCACTCACGGACCAGCCTGCCCTGTCACCGAGATCAAGGCTAGAACCTTCATCAATACCATTAATGACGAAGCCAGTTTTGGGGTCGGAGGAGGGTATCGATGAGAGGTCTAGGGTTCCAGTGGCACCGACACCTGAACCACCGAACACTACATAAGTCTTGCCAGCAGAACTGTTGTCAGTTAGAGGAGAATCACTACCAGGAACACCGATAGCGAAGTCCTTGATGCCATCACCATTGATATCCCCAGCACTACTGACTGAAAAACCTGCTAAGTTTCCGGCAACACTACTGGTGAGGAGGAAGCCATTAGTGCCGTCCAGAGTGGAGAGGTCTAGGCTACCGCCAGTACCTGTGCCCCCAAATACCACATAAGCATTGCCAGGATTAAGACCGGGAGAAGAAATAGGCAACAAGGCATGAGGAGCACCAATCAATAGGTCATTTTTCCCATCGCCGTTAACATCCCCTAAATTGCTGATGGAATGACCAGAAAATTCTGCAGGATCGACGCCATTGATAGCAAAGCCGTTGGTACCGTCTAGGGATGATAGATCTACGCTACCAGTAGAGCCGACAGTGGAACCGCCAAATACTACATAGCTCACGCCATTGTTGTTGGCACCAGCACCAGGAGCACTTACCAGTAGGTCATTCGTACCATCACCATTGATATCTCCACCACTGCTAACCGAAAAGCCTAAGAATCCAGTTGAATTAAGACCCTCAATAACAAAACCGTTAGTACCGTCTAGGTCAGCGAGTTCAATGGTACCGGTAGTACCTACATCTGGACCACCGAAGACTACATAGCTTGTACCTGAAAAAAGGCCATTGGGATCAGCACCTGGGGCTCCGATGATCAGATCATGATTGCCATCACCGTTGATATCTCCAGCGCTGCTGACTGAGAAACCGGAGCGGTCACCTAACGTAACACCATTAATAGAGAACCCAATTCTGCCGTTAAGGTTTGAAATATTGAATAGTTGATTTGACATAGTTAATTTGGTAGATGTCTATATGCTTTCGATTTGACATCATCTCAGCTAATCCTAGTGATTGGGACTAGGATTGTGATAAATTCATCAAAATTTTACTTAATTCTGAGGCAGTCTAGGGAAAATCTTTATATGTTGATTGTAAATTATTAATTACTGTAACATAGCCACTACGCGCTTTGAGGTATTAAGTCAGTCAATATGATTAGAATTTCTCGGATTTTCGTTTTTGGTAGGTAATTGGTGTTGCCGAAAAGTCCGCTAATCAAGGGATAACCTTCCTAGACAATCCAGCACTAAACCTTCTTGGTTTTGTTCAAATATTTATGCACTAAAGAAAATCCGTTATGTAAAGATTTGGCAAAATCGTCAATTTGGCACGACAGTATTATGAAATTGTGCTAGTCATCTGTGTTTGTTTACACCTAATTTCTCCATCTCCCCATCTCCCCATCTCCCCATCTCCCCATCTCCCCATTCCCCATTCCCCATTCCCCATTCCCCATTCCCCATTCCCCATTCCCCATTCCCCATTCCCCATTCCCCATCTCGATTATTGGGATAATCAGCATATTCCCAATCGAATCTAGCTTTCTTAGCTGAAAACGGGATAACTAAAAATAAATCCCTTCAGTCTTGATCAGTGTACATCTATGACATATTGCCTGAGAATTGCTGATATTCCCATCAGTGAACGTCCTCGTGAGCGATTAGTTGCTCTAGGAGCTAAAAATCTGGCGACAGCGGAACTGCTAGCAATTCTTTTAGGTACAGGTCAAGGCAAAGGAAAGCTTTCTGCCATGGGTTTGGGACAGTTGATTTTACAGGAACTTGGCAAAGACCAGCGAGACCCAATGGCTGTGTTGCGGAATATTAAAGCTCAAGAATTGACCCAAATTCATGGTGTTGGACTAGCGAAAGCCACAACGATTTTAGCAGCAGTGGAGCTGGGAAAACGGGCATTTCTGTCTCGACCAACAGAAGGTGTAATTATTGATAGTCCAGCCTCAGCAGCAGCGTCTTTGAGTCATGACTTAATGTGGCAAAATCATGAAAGATTTGCTGTGTTGCTACTTGATGTTAAAAATCATTTGTTGGGTACTCAGATTATTACTGTTGGTACAGCAACAGAAACCATTGCTAATCCCCGAGATATTTTCCGAGAAGTGCTGCGCCAAGGAGCAACACAGGTAATTGTGGCTCACAATCATCCCACTGGGAGTGTTGACCCAAGTTTTCAAGATATTACTCTAACGGAACGGTTATTACAGGTAGGTCAACTCTTATGTATTCCGGTATTGGATCATTTGATTGTTGGCAATGGTAATTACCAGAGCATACGGCAAGTAACGAAACTGTGGGATGAGTATCCCCAGGAAGAGTGAGGTTTACCTGTGGCAGATACGGAAGGGTTGCCTGACCACTCATCTCATGGGCGAATACTTACCTTTGAAGAATTACCCTTAATCAAACCCTCCATCCCACACGCCCCAAACTTCCCACACGTCCCAAACTTCCCATCTCCTGTGTGCCAGAAAATGTTAAGTTAAGTATCAAAACGTGTCTTTTTTTTACAAAAGACCAGATTACCCTATTGGTGATCTCTCACCTCCCACGTATCATCAAAACACTATTACAAGGATTCAGCCATGGTTAGTAAAGTACAAAAGACTGAAGCACAGTGGAAAGAGCAGCTAACACCGGAACAGTTTAAAGTCACCAGACAGAAGGGAACGGAAAGAGCCTTCACTGGAGAATACTGGAACAATAAGGACAAGGGTATCTACAAATGTATCTGTTGCGGAACAGAGCTATTTAACTCCGATACCAAATATGATTCTGGGACAGGTTGGCCTAGTTTTTTTGCACCTATCAAAGAAGAGAATGTAAAGGAGGAACCGGATAACAGCCTATTTATGCGCAGGACAGAAGTGTTGTGTGCTGTCTGTGACGCTCACCTAGGTCACGTGTTTAGCGATGGACCACCACCAACAGGCTTACGCTACTGTATGAATTCTGCTTCCCTTAGTTTCGAGAAACAGGATTAACAAAACAGGATTAATCAGATCAAGTCCCCTGAGTTTGATTAGGAAAATCAATTATAGTCTGTCGATAAAACTGGGGCATTCCGGTATCAAAATACTTGCCTTTAACTAGATAACCGGTTATGCCCTCTTCTTGTCGCAATTTATCAAGACATGATGTGAGCTGAAATTCACCTTTTTCACGGATATTGTGGTTGATGTGCTCTTCAAGATAGTCAAAAATTTTCGGCTTAAGTAAATACATACCAAATACCGCTAAGAACTGATCCTCTGCCATTCCTTCCATATGGAGATGGGCTCGCGCATACTCAAGAGTAGGCTTTTCATAAAGCTCTGTCACACGCAACCGTGATTCTGACTCTTCCCAAATCCCAGTCACGCAACCAGCTTTGTGAATAATCTCTCCTGGCATTACGGTCAAGGCAACAACGCTCTGATCAACCTGGTTATAAACTTTTAGAACTTGACTAGCACAGGAATTTTCATGGTCAGAAGTGTAAACATGATCCCCCAGCAACAATAGAAAAGGCTGATCGTTTACCCATTCTTTGGCACAGAATACAGCATGACCATAGCCTTCTTGCTCCTCTTGAATCAGAAAGGTAATTCTATGGCCTAAATCCTGTAAATATTGGCTGTATGCTTGGTTTTCTGGAGAGAGTTTATCGAAGAGTTCGGGTTTGGGGGGGGACTTAAAAAATTCTTCAAAATGTTTGCGATCGCTTTTTTGAACCACAATCCCCACTTCTTCTATCCCAGCACTGACCGCTTCTTCTACAATCGCCATGATCACTGGTTTCGCCCTACCATCCCGGTCAATAATCGGAAATAACTCTTTTTTTACCACTTTGGTGGCTGGAAACAAACGGGTCCCAAAACCCGCTGCGGGAATTACAGCTTTGCGAACGTTATTGGTCTGCATAAATCGTTAACGTCAAAGATTCCATGTGGGGAAAATCACGCTCAATAATTTTAATTAACTTTTGTTGACTTTCCTTGTCTTTAACAATAAATTGTGCACTGCCATCCCCTTGAGAGCCAACTCCCTTTCCCCCTAGGATATAAGGTTGAATTGGTTCATAATTCAGGATTTGGTGCAGCACTCCAGCAGTTAATTGCTCAGGGCAAGCAGGGATAAGATAGCGGTCGAATTCAGCTTGTGCCTGGTTCATCAAGGCACCAATCCGTTCAGCATCACCCCTTTCCAGAGCCTCAACTGCCTCCTGAGCAATTTTAGAACTGATTGGACCAAGATAGTGCTGAACATTCTGTTGTATTTCGTTAGTGGCGAATGGATAGCACTGATTCAGTTTACTCAGGATTTCCTGAGTATTTTTGCTGGCCCCGAGGTCTACGATTACAAAAAATAGATTCCGAGGTACCTTGAGTTCAGTAATATCGGTGTGATCACCATCAAACATCATCATGATCGGTCGATTGCCATAAGCACACGCGAAATCCATCCGACCACATTGGGAAGGGGTGGTGGTTTCCCCTAGATAGGCTAACTCCATTTCCTCTTGGAGAGTCATGTTTAATTCATACAGGCGATTGAAGCTGCGGGCAACTAGGACGGAAATTGCTGCACTTGAGGATAGCCCTTTCTTGATTGGTAAGTCAGTGCGGTAATTATCGATTTCAATTCCACCGACAGAGTAGTGAGAGAGACACTGGTAGGCAACCCCAGCAGCATAACTAAAAAAACCGCCTTTTTTAGCAACAGCGAGCAGAGCACTCTTTTCCATTGGTAAACTAATAGAAACGGTCGGTTTCCCCTGACTCAGGGAAGTACGCATAATCAGCTCGGTCGGATCAGATAAGACCAGAGCATAAAGTCCCTGATTGGTTCCGGTGATTAGGGTGTAGCCCCTTGCCAGCTGGGGATTTAGGCAGCGATACCCTCCTGCCCAATCACTATGTTCCCCAAATAGACAAAGGCGACCTGGCACAAACAGTTTCATTACTCAGTTAAATCTATAGCAGTCTTGATTGGAATAGAATACAGCCGGTGATTGCAGTGGGAGCTCCCGAGAGGCTAAAGTGTATTTTACTGAGCTGCAAATCACTATATGCACTATATAAAGCACTATAGTATGACATTGCCATCAGAGGGATTGCATTCAAAGACGGCAAGACACCACCAGACTGGGAAACTCTCGATAGAGGGTGCTAACGCTCAATGCTACTTGGTATTAACTAGAAATTTTGAAACCTCTAGGGTCGATAGAAATAAACGTAACGTGGGGTAACTACATGGAACGTTTTATGTTAACTACTGCATGCAAGCCTTGGCTGTGCATCCCTAAGATCAACAGTCAACAGTCAACAGTCAACAGTCAACAGTCAACAGTCAACATAGTTAACGTGATTCAAATCACGCTTTACTGGCAGAAGGTTAACAACTTATTAAAACTTAAATCACCCCAGATCAACCTCAGATATTTGATTATGAAGAATGCCAGGAAAAATTTCATCAGGGAAATCTAGCATGACAGCTTTGATTAATTTGGAAACCTCCCAGACCAGTGCTTGTGTCACTGCTTGGCTCAGAAAGCACACCCTTTATCTAGGGTTCATTGGTCTTTATGTGGTAGAATTACAAAGTATCTTGGCTCACCGGGGATATTACTTTGGTCCATTAGATGGTATCTTTGACACAGAGATTGAATATGCTGTGCAAGGCTACCAGCAAAAGGTATTTCTCAGAGCAACTGGTATTGTAGACCAAAAGACCTGGCAAGCTCTTCTGGGTGGTGCTCCGGTCAATATGCCGATTCTACGTCCTGGTAGTTTTGGTGAGGCTGTCAAAACAGTCCAAGAAGTACTTTGGATTAGTGACTACTATACCGGTAAGATTGATGGCATCTTCGCTTCCCTGACACTCGAAGCAGTGCAACGCTTCCAACTCGACAGGGGTTTGCTAGGCAATGGTGTAGTTAGTGAACACACCTGGAACGCCTTGAGCGATATGCCTCGCTATGTCTATTAGGCGATGTCTATTAGGCGATTTCTCTTAGTGCGTTAGTCCTGTCCTCAAGGATTGATACCAAGTTGCAATCAATCAAAGATATTATCCTTTGAACTGGTGAGGGAGTGAGCAGCTATACTACCATCTTGTTCAACTTAGTACATAGCACATTAGAATTAATAACGGCAACTATGTTATGTTAATTTTCATGAAGCTCCTGAAAATTGACATAACATTATGAACCTGCCAGAGTCTGTTAAATTTTGGTCTCAATTCTTCCACCCCTTACTGATGTGGGTGCTGCTAGCGGCAGCCTTCTATGCTCTTTATCTGGGTTTGAAAATCCAAAAGACTAGAACGGCGGAAGGTGACGAAAAGAAAGCGCTAGTTAAGGGTCAATATAATGTTAAGCACCATCTTGTGGGTTCAGCGTTGCTAGCAATGATGGTACTGGGTACAATCGGAGGTATGGCAGTAACCTACATTAACAATGGCAAGTTGTTTTTTGGACCCCATTTGCTGGCTGGTTTAGGCATGACCGGAATTATTGCTACCTCTGCCTCTCTAACACCATTAATGCAGAAAGGTCAAGCTTGGGCTCGCTATAGTCACATCGTCCTGAATGTTGCACTCTTGGGACTATTCAGCTGGCAAGCCATCACCGGTATGCAAATTGTTCAGAAGATTCTTAGCAATCCGTAGATGATTTGATTTACCTAGGGGCGTGGTATTGTACCCGCCCTAGGATGGTTGTAGAGTTTAAATATGCAAACTTAAACTTAGCTTTTCGTTGCTTTTAGTTTAGGTGTCCAAGCTAAGCTCTAAGCATTGGGCTGATAGCTGATAGCTGATCTATCAACCCTTAGAGTAAATATTACCGTAGATTTTGCCGCTGCTGTGATTGCTTCGGTATAGGTAGACCATTACTGTTATGAAAGTCTTCCTGCACCTTGTGGGTTAAACGCCGGGAAACTTGACGGACAACTTGCTGCAAAATTCCGTTGCCTGTGCGTTGAATCAAGGACTGAGGTAGTTTCCGAATTGCCTTGGGAAACCACATGTCAACACTGAGGTCAAGATGCCACTCCACGCGGGTTATCGCTGATGGTATGGACTGCGATTCCAGCTGATGCTCTTGAAAATATTCCCTTGCTGGTACTTCTACTAAGCTCTGAGATGCCTGGAAATCAAGCTCATAGCCTGGACTGACGTGATTCGGGATGGGGATTGTCCGAATCTGATAGGAATTTTCGTCTTGAGGTAGCAATTCCAAACCGATTTTTGGTTCAACCTTATAGCCAAATGCGCCAAAGCTACCAATGGTCAAAATATAGCCATTGTCTGTGAGCAGTTCTACTTTCATCGGATGAGCGCAGCGACAAAACCAATCCTGGTGAGTATTTAGATAGGCACTTACTTGCTCAGCTGAAGCATACATCTCCATACAGTCTTGAAAATGACACTGAAACCGAGTCGGCTCACTACCTGAGTAAGACGCTGATGGAACAATAGGGTCAGTGTCGGCCTTTATAGCAGGAGTATTCAAATCCACCTGTTTTGCCTCAATTGACTGATGGTTAATAAAATGCGATCGCATACATCATCCTCTTCATTTGATTGCCTTGTGACTAGTTCAGAAACTAGTTGAGAGCCTAGTTGAGAAATGTCCATGGGTCGCTCTTGCTTATCCTACTCCTCTGGCTGAGTTAATCAGGAGTCGGACACAAACAAGTTGAGCTATGTAAACAAGTGTAAAGTTTGGGGGACTGATCTAGCTGGGTTTCTGGTGATGCGAGATCAGTTATTAGATCAGTTATTAGATCACTGACTATAGCAGGTTTTAATTAGATCGACCGAGAAAGCGAAGAACACATGACCATGAAACTTATACAACCGAGAGGTTGGGGTTTACGGAAGCGATGCAGCGCGGTCTTGGGGAGGCAGCGCGGTCTTGGGGGTCTCCCCCATGAGCGACTGCCGTGGTTTCCCCCACTCGCTATTGCATCAAGACAAAATCCAATAATTCTCGATTGAATGGCCTAGTTTAATTTTCACTCAGAATAACTGGTAAACTAGCTAAGCTACTAGGTGAATTGTACGGAAATTGCTATGAAAGCATGTGTAGCTGGAGCAACAGGAGAAACAGGAAAGCGGATTGTACAGGAACTCGTTTTGCGTGATATTCCTGTACGGGCTTTAGTGCGAAATCTAGAGTACGCTCAAGAAACATTACCACCAGCAGCAGAATTAGTGGTGGGGGATGTGCTCAAACCCGAGAGTATCCGTGCCGCGATCGCAGATAGTACTGTAGTGCTGTGCGCCAGTGAGGCTCGCCCTAGCTTTGACCCAACCGCACCCTACAAGGTGGATTACGAAGGGACTAAAAATTTAGTAGATGGTGCTAAGGAAAAAGGGGTAGAACACTTTGTATTGGTTTCTTCCCTCTGTGTGTCCCAGTTTTTTCATCCCCTCAACCTATTCTGGCTGATTCTGGTCTGGAAGAAGCAAGCAGAGGAATATATCCAAAAAAGTGGCTTGACTTACACTATTGTGCGACCAGGTGGTCTCAGAAACGAAGACAACTCAGAGCCGATGGTCATGTCTGGCGCAGATACTCTATTTGAAGGTAGCATACCTCGCACCAAAGTAGCAGAAGTTTGTGTTGAGGCGCTGTCGGAACCGGAAGCTCGGAATAAAATAGTAGAAGTGGTTAGCTCAGCAGAAGCTCCCGATCACAGCTGGGAACAGCTATTTGCTGACGTAGGTTGAGGGAGTGTTGAGCGTTCGCGTAGCGTGACGTTCCGTCAATCGCATTTTGTGAACACTATTAAGTTCACACTATTAACACTAGTAAGGATTAGTCAACTGAGTGTCTTCATCACCCCGGCAGAAGTACGGAAAGTTAAGAGGATTTCCAAATACTTCCTATAAATTTACACTCAAAGGCTTATTTTACAATATTTCAGCCTTAGCGATAGTGAGCTTATTATTGGGGATTTATCTCAGACATGTTTTTAATAGATGGGCTTACTACCCGGTTGAGCGTACGCTATCTGATTATCCTACCAGTATTCACGGCACCCCTCCCTTAGTGATGAGGGGGGGAGATCCTTACATTCGCGCCCTAATGCGTACTATCACCGCTAGTGAAGCTAATGACCCCCAACCCTACACGATTATCTATGGGGGTCAACACGTTTCTGATTTAAGGCGTCATCCTGAAATATGTGTTCCCATAGTCGCTGGTCCTAATGTTGGAAAATGTAGCACAGCGGCGGGACGGTATCAGTTCCTTGATATCACCTGGAAAGCAAAGGCACAAAGCTATCACCCCAGACCCTCAGGCTTTTTGTTTTGGAAGCAGTATAGCTTTGAGGCACACTTCCAGGATGCTGTGGTTCACGATTGGCTCAAGGATAGTAGAGCCTGGGGGATGGATATTCCCAAAGAATTGCGGCAAGGAAATTTAGATAAAGTTTTGCGGCGGTTGTCCGGTACTTGGACAAGTCTAGGTTATGGCATAGAAACGAATAGCATGAGTAAGCACTTGCCAAAGGTTTATGAACGGATGATTGAGGAAGAACTAAACCGCTAATCATTGATGCATACTTGCAGGCTTGCAGGACAAATGCAATTTTATAGCATTTTATAGCATTTATTAATTTGGTGAGGTACTTTCGTCCTGGATTTTAGGGAGTAGGAGGTAGCGATGCATCGCTATTCCCTATTCGTAAGCATTCAGCTATCAGCCGTCAGCCGTGAGCACCTCAAGTAGCGTGGCCAACGGCCAAGGCTCAAGCTGCTTGAGGTGCTTTCCGTAACTCAGATTAAACAAATGGTTACCTGTTGTCAAGATCCCAAGCGCGAGTGGGGGAAATCCCCTGTTCCCTTGCTGCATCGCTTATTCGCGCATCACCTCAAGTATAGCAGTCGCCAGGGCAGTTAGGACATCGACATTAGTCTCACACCCTTTGTAAGCGATGCAGAGGTGCGACCCGTGGCGAATTTAATTCGCCAACGGAAAGCGCACCATTACGGTCTTGGGGGTTTCCCCCATGAGCGACTGCATCAAGAAGCGCAAGAGTTTGACTTCTGACAAAGGACTTCTGACAAAGGACTTCTGACTTCTGCTATAGCACCATCTGTAGCCCATAAGCTGATACGCGACACGCTGATAGCTGATAGCTGACGGCTGAATGCTTACCCCTATTCTCTGTTGCCTGTTGCCTGTTGCCTGTTGCCTGTTTCCAAAAATTATGTACTTCACCCCATTTAAAACCGCTATATCTCGATTATTTATACATAGCTAAATTATTGAATTTAAATTATTTACATTCCTATTTATAGCGTTCCTCGCAATTATGATGTACAGTCTTCTTTGACGTTGATTCCCTGTTAGGTGCGCTTTCCGCATCTAATTATTAAATTCGCCACGGGTCGCACCTCTTGATGCAGCGCATCGCTATTCCCTATTCCCTATTCCCTATTCCCTATTCCCTATTCCCTATTCCCTATTCCCTATTCCCTATTCCCAGATCCGCTGTTCCCTATTCCCTATTCCCTATTCCCTATTCCCTATTCCCTAAAATCCCGAAATTGTGTACCTCATAGCTATGATAATTGCTATATAGAATATTTTTTGACGTAATAAATTATCAAAAAGTACCCTTAAGGGTACTGTTGAACCATAACTAAGCCTCCCATCATAGAAACAAGCTGATTGACTGACAAAATTATCCTGAGCAAAGGATAAAGTCATGAAAGATTGAATGGGTAACCTTATGATGGTGAATCCCTAGTAAAGACTGAAAAGCAGACTAGGTAAGATTATCCTGACTTTTGTCAGTCAACCAGTATAACTAGTCAAAAGCGACAGAGTATTATTTTTAAGTAAAGAAAAATTATGGTAAAAATTCAAGCTGAAAGCTTTCCCAATCTAACGAATTTTGTAATTGCTAATAATAGCGATGCTGAGGGTAATTCAGTCATCAGCCTATTTGACGCTGGAAGTGATACTAGTTTCCCCTCTGGTACTGCTACCAGAACCTTTGACCTAGCTACTGGTAACTACGAAGTAAGGCTGGGCTACTTTGATGAGACTGATGGGGATAGCACCATAGATATCACTATTGGCGATACCGAATTGCCAACCTTAACTCTCAATGACCCCCCTGATGGTGCTGGTATTGCCGCTAATGCTGCTGCTTTCGTCAATCAACAGATTAGCAATAGCATATTCATCGAAAATGGAGACCTGATCACAATTAACGGTACTTCTGATGGCGACGAATTTACCCGAATTGACTTCATTGAATTCAATGCACTCAATGTCCCTTCTGCGGATATTTTTTGGCGTAATTCCGAGACTGGAGACAATCGTGCCTGGATCATGGATGGCACCAACTTGGATCAGTCAAATCCGATTCAATCGGAACCAGCTGACAGTCCCTGGGAGATGCGTGGTGCTGGAGACTTTGACGGCGATGAGCAAAAGGATATTATCTGGCGTAATACCGATACCGGAGATGTTGGCTTCTGGTTAATGGAAGGCTTTGAGTTCAAAAGCGGAGCATCTAGCACCCAGGTATCAGACCTCAACTGGGAAATCCGTGGCACGGGAGATTTCGACAGTGATGGAGAAGAAGATATTCTCTGGCGTAATACCAATACCGGAGAAAATGCGGTTTGGTTGATGAATGGCACGGAGCTGGATCAGGGAGTGTTGATTACCAGGCAGAGTAATGGTGAGAATTTGCTGCTACCAGAAGACGGTCTATGGGAGATGCAAGGTGCTGGAGATTTAGATAATGATGGTGACGCGGATATTCTGTGGCGCAATACTCAAAACCAAGAGATCTACTACTGGCGGATGGATGGTACTGAGTATGTAGAGTCAGTGTTCATTGACTCAGCACCAATCAGCGGTGATTGGGAAATTCGTGGTACTATGGACTTTGACGATAATGGTTTTGACGATATCCTGTTGCGTAATGGCTCTGACGGACAAAATGGGATCTGGCTAATGAATGAAACGGGGCTACAGCAGGCAGTTGCCACCGAGTCCTTAACAGGGGACGAGTGGCAAAGCTATGTTTAATATGCCAGTCTGGTTAATTATTCATTAGTGATTCAATAAGCAATTAGCATTCAGCAGACAGCTGAATGCTAATGTGATTCAAAGCCCGATAATTAAAGGGATTAACTGAACTTGATATTAATCGTTTCAACTACTACTTAACTACTACTTACCAGTGGGAAAAGCACCAGGTCGCACGGTCAATTTAGTATCTCGTTGATTGCGGCGCAACTCTAGGATTAAATCACTGCCTACTTTCGTTTTAGCCACAGACTTCTGAACTTCTGTTGCATCTTTGACCGGCTGATCATTGATTTTGCGGATCACATCACCCGCACGCAATCCTGCTTTGGCAGCTGGGGAATTAGCTATTACTTTGGCAATCAATACCCCTTTTTCTTCATCAACCATCAATCCAGCATTGGGATTACTGTTGATCTGTTGTTTAACTTCTGGGGTTAAGGTTACCATCTGGATGCCCAAGTAAGGATGTTCTACTTTACCCTCAACAATCAGTTGCTCAGCAATTCCTTCCACCGTATTAATGGGAACGGCAAATCCTAATCCTTGAGCACCCCGAATAATGGCTGTGTTCATGCCAATCACTTCACCGGAGGCATTGAGCAGGGGTCCGCCAGAATTACCGGGGTTAATGGCAGCATCGGTTTGGATAAATTCCACTCGCTTATCGGGAACACCGACTTGAGAGCTAGAACGACCGGTAGCACTAATGATGCCAGTGGTTACAGTACTATCTAAACCAAGGGGATTACCAATTGCGATCGCCCATTCTCCTGGGGTGAGTTGATCAGAATCACCGAGAGCAACGGTAGGTAAGTTTTCTGCCTCAATCTGGATCACGGCTACATCTGTCAAGGGATCGCTTCCCACTACCGTCCCTTTAAATTGGCGACCATCCTTGAGGATTACATTAACAGTATCCGCACTATCGACTACATGGGCATTGGTGAGAATATAACCATCGGTATCGATAATGAAACCTGAACCGGTACCCTGTTCAACTCGCTCTTGGGGTACATCGGGAAATGGTAACCTAAAAAATTCCCGGAACATCGGGTTTCTAAAAGTATCTGGGACTCTACTGGTGACGGTTCTAGAAGCGTTAATCCGCACCACTGCTGGTCCAACTTGTTCTACCACATTGGTGATAAAGTTGGGATTTTGAGTCACCACAGGTTTACTGCCTGGGAGCCTAGCTGTTTTGTTCTGAGGGACAATTGCTTCAGGGGATGTGGATTCGGGAAGAGAGTTACGTAATGCTACATAACCGCCGGAAAAGCCTAACCCTGCTCCCAGTAACAACAGTGACGCATAAGTTCCTGCCTTTTTTAACGGATTACGGCTGGTGTGATTAGATTTGGGGGTTTGATGGTCTACTAGCATAAGATTCTGTTGACAAAAGGGTAGATCGACTGGGAGGCAGTGGGCTTGATATTGGTTTTGAATCAGTTCCTGAATGACTGGGCTTTGATTAATTCAGGATTTACGCACCAAGATTCTTAAAACCAGGTTGATCGTTATCAATCAAAGGCTGAAATTGGTGTAATTACCTTCAATAACCGGGTTTCTGCGTAAGTCCTATAATTTAATCTAGACATCTTCTGTTAATTTTATGTCAGAGCAGTGTTTAACTTAGATTAAAATTATTGAGGGTCGGGAGCTGAATACAATTGGCAATACAATTGGCAAGGGAAGCCACGCTTCGCTTTGGGGGCTATAGGATAGGCGCAACGAGGGATAAATACTCCCTATCCAATATGATCATTAGTCTAGCGCATTCCCCTAGTAATGGAGGTTGACAATACTACCAATATGTGATGGGTTAACCGAACATCCATACAGTTCTAAGATGAAATAGTGTCAGAAATGCTACCTTAGCGTGATTTGGTAATGGATAATGGGTGATTGGTGATTCGCTAACTATTACTGAAACTATTACTGATTACCGATTACTGATTACCTAGGAATTGTGGTCAAGGGTAACTTCGGAGCATTAAAATTCGGAGCATGTAAACGAAAGTTGTTGGATTTTTACCAACATTTCACTATTGAATAGTAGGTTGAATAAGGGTTAAAAATAGTTTGTAAATTGCTCAAGCAATCCATAATACTAAAAATTTAGTAGGTAAGGTATAATATACCTAGCATCTGTTGTTGCTCAAAAAATAAAAACTATAAAGTGTAAGTTAAACACATGTAAATTAAACACATGTAAATTAAACACATGTAAATTAAACAGATGGTGTTAAACTATTATTATGCAGATTCATCGACTTCCAGCCCTTTCTGACAACTATATCTTCTTATTACACGACCCCAAGCAGAATATTGCTGCTGTTGTTGATCCAGCCGAGGCTAAACCGGTGATACAGTGTCTGAAAGAAATGGATGCGGACTTAGTGGCTATTTTCAACACTCACCATCACATGGATCATGTGGGGGGAAATCGACAGTTGATCCAGCAGTTTCCAGATGTCTGTGTATATGGGGGAGCTGAAGACCGGGGTCGGATTCCTGGTCAACAGGTGTTTTTAGAAGAATGCGATCGCGTCGAGTTTGGTGATCGCCTTGGTGAAGTCTTGTTCGTTCCTGGACACACCAGAGGACATATTGCCTACTACTTTCCCCCAGTAGTCTCTGGTGAAACCGGTGAACTCTTCTGTGGCGACACCCTATTTGCGGGGGGTTGTGGCAGACTATTTGAAGGAACAGCAAGCCAAATGGTAGAATCCCTGAGCAAGCTACGGGATTTACCAGATAATACACGAGTATGGTGTGCTCATGAGTACACCTTAAAAAATCTCCAATTTGCCCTGAGTGTCGATGGTGAAAACCCGGACTTACAAGGGAGATTTGCCCAAGTCCAAGAGGCGCGTCATCGTAAACAGGCAACGGTACCCTCCCAGTTAGGGGTTGAAAAGCACACCAATCCATTTTTACGTTGGGAAGAGCCTGCCCTACAGTCTGCTGTTCAGGCAAAAGAACCCGTTAAGACATTTGCACGGTTACGGGGGATGAAAGACCGATTCTAAGATTATTGATAAAGCGTCAGCTATCAGCTCTCAGCTATCAGCTATCAGCTCTCAACTCTCAGCTTTTGAATAAAACAAGTAAGCATTGGTTTAATCTCTTTTACGTCAGCTGAAGGCACCTCAAGTAGCGTGAGCTTTTAGCTCACGGCTGACGGCTGAATGCTTACGATAAAGCCTTGATCAAGGGACATATTTCCTTGAGAATATGTCCCTTGATTTGTTGGACTATAATCAAGGTTGAGTTAAAAAATTTAGTTAATCCAATTTACCAATAGAAAAAACCCATGCTTAGCGAATTGCAGCAGAGAAAATTGACCAGGTTGTTTAACCTGTACGATCAGCAAACAAACGGTGTTTTAACCCAAGCCGATTTTGAACGTATTACTGATAACCTTGCTGCGATCAGGGGTTGGACACCGGGCTCGTCAGATTATGACAATCTTCTTGCTATTTACATGAGGATTTGGAATGGCGTGCAGAAATTTACCGACCAGAATCAAGACCAGCAAGTCACCTTGGATGAATGGTTGACTTATCACGAAAATGTACTGAGTGATACTGACGGGAATGAAGCAGTAGTCAAGGCTAAAGCGGCAGGGATTATTTACCTATTGGATTCTGATAAAGACGATAAAGTTACTCTCGAAGAATACCGACAGTTTTTTCAGGCTTACGGTATTGACGACAGTCAAATTGAAGAAATTTTTGGACGCTTCGATCAGAACAATGATGGTTACATTGACAAACAAGAGATATTAGATCTAGTTACCGAATTCTATTACAGTCAGGATCCAGACGCTGCGGGAAACTGGATTTTTGGTTCCTACTGATGATTTAGCGCATGCCTATTGGGGGATATGTCATCCCCGAAATGGTTTAGTAAGTGTTTTAATTGACACCGAGCCCTCAGTATTCAGCCCTCAGCACTCAGCACTCAGCAATCCGCAATCAGCACTAAGTTGCGATCGCTTACAAATTGTCGTAATATGGAATGTTTGTCGAAGCATTATCCTTCACTCTAAACTATAATCGAAACTAAACACTATGGCAAAACGTGTACAAGTCGTTTTAAGCAAAGACGTTCACAAACTTGGAAAAGACGGTGATCTGGTAGAGGTAGCTCCGGGCTATGCTCGCAATTATCTCATTCCCCAAGGAATTGCAGTTAGGGCCACCTCTGGTGTTCTCAAGCAAGTTGAGCGGCGCAGAGAGCAAGAACGGCAGCGTATCCTCGAAATCAAGCAACAAGCTGAGTCGATGAAGACTGCTCTACAAACTATTAACCGCTTTACTATCTCGAAGCAGTTGGGTGAAGATAATGCTATCTTCGGTACTGTTACTAGCCAAGACTTGGCAGATGCAATCCAAGAGTCTACGGGCAAAGAAATAGACCGCCGAGGTATTACCCTACCTGAGATTAGTCAACTTGGTTTCTATAATGCAGAAATTAAGCTTCATCCAGAAGTTACAGCTACTGTAGAAATTCATGTTGTTCCCAAATAAGTTAATTAATAGTTTGTTTAGTTTGTTGACACTTGACTGTATCATCCTGTCAACTGTCAATTAAACAACAGGTGCGACCCGTGATGGCGAGCAATCCCTCGCCATCACGGAAAGCGCACCTTAGGTGCTTAATTTGTTCAGATTGTCTTAGTGCGCGTAGCGCATTAGCTGACCTTTACCCTGAACTTTAATAGACTAGTTTGCTATGACTCAAAAACAAGATTTTTCAGCGTTTGGGAACTCTATACCACCCCAAAATATTGATGCCGAAGAGTCTATTATCGGAGGCATTTTATTAGACCCGGAAGCCATGGGTCGAATTGCTGATTTCCTTAATTCCAAAGCTTTCTACGTCCGGATTCACCAAACCATTTACGAAGCTGCTTTATTACTTTATAGCCAGGGTAAACCCACGGATTTGATGAGTGTTACTACCTGGCTTTATGACAATGACTTATTAGAGAAAGTTGGGGGTCAAGCTAAGTTAGCTCAGCTAGTTGAACAAACGGTTTCAGCGGTCAATATTGACAGGTTCGCTAAGTTAGTGATGGACAAGTATCTGCGCCGTCAGCTAATCGAAGCCGGTAATGAGATTTTTAAGTTGGGTTATGAGACATCCTTGGAATTGGAAACAGTCCTTGACCAAGCGGAACAGAAAATTTTCAGCCTCACCCAATTGCGTCCTCAGCAAGGTCTAATCGCGATTTCTGAAACCCTAGTCCAGACCTTCCAAGATATAGAAAATCGGAATCAGGGTATTGATTTGCCTGGTATTCCATCAGACTTCTATGATTTGGATGCCCAAATTGGGGGGTTAAGTCCGTCTGACTTAATTATCATTGCTGGTAGACCATCCATGGGAAAAACTAGCTTAGCGTTAGGAATTGCTCGTAACGTAGCTGAAAAAATGCCAGTGGCGATTTTTAGCTTGGAAATGTCAAGAGAACAACTAGTGCAGCGGTTGTTAGCTAGTGAAGCGAAAATTGACAGTAACTTTTTGAGAGCTGGGCGCATTGCTCAAAATCAGTGGGCACCCTTGAGCGAAGCAATCGGTGTGTTATCAGAGTTGCCTATTTATATTGATGATACCGCTAACCAGACTGTGATGCAAATGCGATCGCATGCTCGTCGTCTTCAAGCAGCCCAAGGGAGCCAGTTGGGATTAATTTTAATCGATTACTTACAGTTAATGGAAGGCAGTGGTAGTGAAAATCGAGTTCAGGAGTTGTCTCGGATTACTCGCTCTCTCAAAGGATTAGCTCGGGAACTGAAAGTCCCAGTGGTTGCTCTGTCTCAGTTAAGTCGAGCTGTGGAGTCTCGCACCAACAAACGACCAATGATGTCGGATTTGAGAGAATCGGGTTCCATTGAGCAGGACTCGGATTTAATCATGATGCTTTATAGAGATTCCTATTATAATCCAGATTCACCCGATGGAGATACGGCAGAAGTCATCATTGTTAAAAATCGTAATGGTCCGACAGGAACGGTGAAACTTATCTTTAAACCTGGGTTAACCAAGTTCCTGAATATGGCAAATCAAAGAGTGTAACCTACCACAACTGAGGCGTAAGCATTCAGCTATCAGCCATCAGCCATCAGCTAATGCGCTAATTGAGGTGCTACTTGATGTGCTTATGGGCGATTAGGAAGCTACGGAACTTTTGAATCAAACAAGTAAGCAAAAGTTTAATCTGAGTTATGAAAAGCTGACTGCTGACCGCTGTTCGCGTAGCGTGAGCCAAAGCTCACGGCTGAATGCTTACACTGAGGGTTATTTTGGAATTATTATAGGTCAAAAATTAACTTTATTTTATCTAACGTTATTTACAGGACATAGATTTAATCAAATACTATTTAATCGAATGATTGAGTTCTGAACTTTAGTTTTGTACCCAGGTTTTATTAATATTTTGTAACAAAAAGGCGATGCTATTTCTAGTGTTATTCTGTTTACTAAAACTCCCAATCAGCGAGAATTCACCAACTGGGAGCAAGTATTCAGTTCATCGCTGAATTAGCTAATTTATTGCTAATTTACTAGTTAATTTTCAACAATTCCACATCAAAATTCAGCGTAGCATTAGGCGGAATCACCCCACCGGCACCACGGGTACCATAACCTAATTCTGGGGGAATGATCAGCTCACGACGACCACCAACCTTCATAGAACCAACCCCTTCATCCCAGCCTTTAATAACCTGTCCTACACCGATTTTGAAGGAAAAAGGACGATTGCGATCGCGAGAACTATCAAACTTGCTGCCATCCTCCAGCGTACCAGTGTAGTGAACCACTACCGTCTGTCCCTTCTCAGGCATTGCTCCCTCACCCTCAACCACGTCGATGTACTTCAAGCCCGACGGTGTTGTAACCGTCTCAGCCTCAGTATTGGTTTCGCTTTCTGAACTAGAATCCATAGCTATATCTCGTTTATCATTAACATCTGGGTTAGCACTGTTAGCTGTTGTCACTACTTCCGGCTGAGTGTTGGTAATTTCTCCAGCAGTGGTAGATTTTTTACCCATACCTACTTGAGCCACAACCAAAAGCAACCCAAAGGCTACTATAACGCCTATGCTGATCAGAATTTGTTTCAAAGTCTGTCCTCCTAATTGATTATCAACGCCAGAGCTTATTTTCTAAATCCCGCACCTGACGCTCCAGACGGTCAATACGACCTCGCAATTCATCCATTTCTGATTGGCGAGGAACCCCTAAATCCTGCAACATATTGCGCAACTGCCGTTCCATGTTGCTCTCAAAGTTACCCTGCTCTGACTTGATCTGATTCATCAGATCATCCACAAAAGCGGTGGCTTGGTCGGAGTTTATTTTACCATCTTTGACCCATTCATCACTTACCTCTCGCAGTTTTTCGGCAACCATTGAGGTTGTGCCAACCCCAACCAACAATAACTGCTTGAGCCAGTCGTTATTATCCATAATTGTTATCCTGTTATCCTGTTATCCTGTTATCCTGTCACTCGGCACTTGATGGGGCTGGGATCAACTAGGCTTTCCTATGATTGGAGAAGTTTCATTGATTCCCAGCCTACAGTTCTATTCTGTGACATCTTTCCTAGAACAGGAGAAGAGGGAGAACAGCGGGAGGAGAACGGAGGAGGTGCAAGAAGGTGCTATGTATCAAGCAACCTAATAAAATGCTCTGGTGAATCAGTGGTGATGGTGATGATGGTGCTGTGATGCCTGCACAGCTGCCAACTGGGGATTGATAGATAGAGCATTTTCTGATACAAGTACCTCAATTTGAGGATTAGCCCACTCCGCTGCCATCTCTAAGAATTCTGGATGATCATTAACACAGGGCATCTCTAGGTAGGTAACCTCTGAGTTACGACGTTTTAGACCGTGGACAATGTGATGCACATCTAAGAGGGTTTCGTGATTCTCTGTGGCAAAGCCAATAGGCATAAACACAATCGCCTTAGCCCCTAAGTTAATCAGGTTCTGGGCTGCTAACTCCGCGTGAGGCTGAGTCCACTTAATTAAGGGAGTTTGGTGGTTAAGCCAGCCCACAGAGATTAGGGGATACTTATACATCAACTTTTCCCTTACTGCCTCATACAATGCCTGACTTTCGTCAATCCCAGACACAAATCCTTTAGCTTCGTGGGGACAGCCATGGTTCATCAGGACAATGCCAATTTGGGAGGGGAGATAGGCTTGAGCTAAATCGGTAGTAATTTTCTCTTCCACCAATCGAGCAGTTAGATTAATGTACTCTGGTTCGTTATAGAAAGACGGGATGTAACGCAATCCCTGAACCCAGTGTTGATCTCCATCCTCTAATTTCCCTAGGGCTTTATTGACCTGTTCCACCGCAATGCCGCTAGTAAAGATGGAATCCACCACTAGCAGGGGATAGATCAGCAGTTTTTGGAACCCTTGCTCCTTAATTTCACAGAGGACTTGTTCTGGCAGAAAGGGAGCGCAGAAGTTAAAGGCTTTGAATACCTTGACCTGATCGCCCCATTTAGCTTGCAGGTGTTTTTCAATACCTGCCCGTTGCTGTTCAAAAATCTTGTTGTGGGGTGAAATAAAGTTGTCATGCTGGTGCCCCCACTCGTGGAAGTCAAACATTGCCAAAATTTTGGCTAAGGGTGGATAGATCCAGTTGGGGACTGGGGCAAATTTGGCGGTAAGCAAGTTTAAGGCTTGTTCGTTGTAGTTGGCGAAGTCTTCGTAGCTTTCGACTTCTCCATAACCCATGAGTAAAACCGCAACTCGTTCGTGACCATGGGTTGGGGAAGGTTTTACTGATTGAGATTTTTCTGGAGTGGCAACCACTTGGTATTCCTACTGGCTAAACGTCTATTCCTGGGGTATCCCTGCTTTGTCTTGGGTGCAGAATGTACCCCTGGCATTTATTAGGCTAACATCCCCCATGGGGGGATATAGGACATACCACAATAGCCTGGAAAGTTCGGTAAAGATACTAATAACAAAATCTCGATTAGGTTATAATAGGATGTCTGGTCTTAATTAAATCTTATTAAATGAGCTGATCAGTTCGAGATTAGCCCACTAGCCTCTACCAAACGCGCAAGCGTCGTCCTTTGGGCGAAGGGAGTGGGGTATTTTTCGAAGGAAAGCTCAGTTCAGGTTTTGTCTAATAAATTATAATGGACATAAATTGGGGTGAATTTATGTCTATTTGATAACCAAAGCCGAAAATGCCCTTGGTTATTGACAGTGGAGCAAAAGCCTGATTGGAATAGAGCAATTAAAATCAGATAAAATCAGAAACTTGGCGGTGGGGCATCCCGTCAATAGTAAAGCTTGTCGAGTACCCGAATGCGGATCGGTTTTCGTAAGGAAATGGCGATAGCTGGGGTTGGCGAGAAGCCCACACCTACCCCCGATCCCCAACAGGTGTGGGAGATGTCACAAGTAGGACAACGCAATGTCGGTGTAAGCAGCACAATGCTGACGTGCTTGTACATCAACAGGAGGCATAGTCATTAAAACCAAATCAAACTAGGACAAACAACGCACATGCTCAGTCAGAAAACAAAAACTACAGATATAGGATTCACTCACGAAGATTTTGCTGCCCTTCTGGATAAGTATGATTATCATTTTAGCCCAGGGGATATAGTTCCGGGTACGGTATTCAGTCTAGAGCCGAGGGGCGCTCTGATTGACATTGGTGCGAAAACCGCCGCCTATATTCCGATTCAGGAAATGTCAATAAATCGAGTTGATAATCCTGATGAGGTTTTACAATCCAACGAAACACGGGAATTTTTCATCCTGACCGATGAAAATGAAGATGGACAGTTGACTCTCTCTATCCGTCGCATTGAGTATATGCGAGCCTGGGAGCGAGTGCGCCAACTACAAGCAGAGGATGCTACGGTGCGTTCTCTGGTATTCGCCACTAACCGTGGTGGAGCGTTGGTACGTATTGAAGGGTTGCGCGGTTTTATTCCTGGTTCTCATATTAGCACTCGGGCAGCCAAGGAAGATTTGGTGGCCCAAGAACTGCCCCTAAAATTTCTGGAGGTAGATGAAGACCGTAATCGTCTGGTACTATCCCACCGTCGTGCGCTAGTTGAGCGCAAGATGAACCGCCTAGAAGTCGGAGAGGTGGTGATTGGCTCAGTACGAGGAATCAAACCTTACGGTGCATTCATTGATATTGGCGGGGTCAGCGGATTGCTGCACATTTCCGAAATTTCCCATGATCATATCGATACGCCTCATAGTGTGTTTAATGTCAATGATGAACTGAAAGTGATGATCATTGACTTGGATGCTGACCGAGGTCGGATTTCTCTGTCAACAAAGCAGTTAGAGCCAGAACCGGGAGATATGATTAACAACCGGGAAGTGGTATTCGAGAAGGCAGAAGAAATGGCTCAGAAGTACCGGGAGAAGATGCTAGCACAAAAGCAAGGTATAACTCCAGAAAGTATGACTCCAGAAGCGGTTGAAACCCAAGAGCCCCAAGAGTCCCAAGAGCCCCAAGAGCCTCAACAAGTCCAAGAGCCCCAAGAGCCTCAAGAGCCTCAACAGGTTCAAGAGCCCCAAGAGCCTCAAGAGCCTCAACAGGTTCAAGAGCCTCAAGAGCCTCAAGAGCCTCAACAGATCCAAGAGCCCCAAGAGTCCCAAGAGCCTCAAGAAGACCCAGTGCCAGAGGGAGAGTTTGTAGCAGCTGCCATCGACGAGTAACAACCAGGTGCGGTAACAAGAATTAGCCGTTAGCTGAGGCTAATGGCTAATTTGTGTTTATGGCTGTGTTCCGGAACAAGAGCAAAGAACTTGGCAGGTGCGAATCTTGATCAACTAGCTAGTAGAATGAAGTTGATTACAATAAACAGCGGCATAAACCCTTGGTAACCATTCGTTGTGGGAAGGTGACTTTCCCCAATATTGAAGCAGTCATATTTGATAAAGACGGTACCTTAGAGGATTCACAAGTTTATTTAAGAGAACTAGCCTATAAGCGATCGCGTTTAATCGATGCCCAAATTCCTGGTATTGGAGAACCCCTCCTGATGGCCTTTGGTGTCCAAGATGACACCCTTGACCCTACCGGGTTAATGGCAGTGGGTAGTCGTCGGGAAAATGAAATTGCTGCTGCGGCTTATATTGCTGAGACTGGTCGGGGTTGGCTAGAGTCATTGGAAATCGCTGGGAGTGCCTTTGTTGAAGCCGAGAAGTACTTGCAAAATGCGGCTGGAACTTCCCCAATGTTTGCCGGTAGCCTCGAAGTCCTTAAATTCCTCTCGGAAGCTGGTTTAAAGCTGGGTATTCTATCGGCAGACTCTACGGCTGGCGTACAAGCCTTTGTCCATCGACACCAGCTAGACCCCTATATCCAATTACAGCAGGGTGTGGATTCTGAAATCAGTAAGCCTGATCCCAGGTTGTTCCTACAAGGGTGCCAATCTTTAGAGGTAAAACCTGCTTCCGCCCTAATGGTAGGAGATTCAGCCGGTGATATTGAGATGGCAAAGCGTGCTGGTGCAGCGGGTTGCATTGGTATTTGCTGGGGCAAGCCAGAAGCTTCCCATTTAGAGGGAGCTGATCTAGCGATCGCGAGCCTGGATGAGATTGAAATTATTTAAAGTCAACTATATTGAATCGGCAAGGGGTGAGAGAAGTGTTATTTTCAATTTTCAAGTTTCAATAAGCACAACTCCCGCAGCCTTGGTGCGATCGCACCAATTGGTAAAACCTGTTTGACCTTGACCCCAGACAGAATTTTAATCTTATTGATCAACTCCTGCTGGAGCAACTGATTATCCGTTGTCATTCCTGCCGACGGCTTAGGAAAAATATCCACTGCTCCTGCATCTAAAAGCTGAAAAATCTGATCAGTATCCTCTTGCTGCACCGAAACACTAATCACCAGAATCGGTCTAGGATAGAGCGCCATAACTTCAGATGTCAACTCCAGACCATTCATCTGGGGCATATGGAGGTCTGTACAAATGACATCTGGTTGAACTTTGGGAATTAAGTTCAAAGCTTCTAAACCAGTTCCAGCTTCTCCCACCACTTCAATTTGCTCTGATGAATTCAGAATCCTTTTCAGTACTACTAGAGCAATCGGTGAATCTTCAACTAATAAAACTCGAATAGTCATTGATTATTTAATAATTTTAAATTTTTCATTTTTAATTACCAATTTAACCTTAAAGCTTCACAATTTAAACTTAAATATTAACCTTGTATATTAACTATCACACAAGTATTTGCAACGTTTCGATGAGAAAATCTTGATTAAATTTTCCTTTTGTTATATAGGCATTAGCCCCCGCTTCCATCCCTTTTTTATTATGTTCATCGGAAGCCAAAGATGTTACCAAAATTATTGGTAATTCGTTATACTCTTGATGCTGACGAATTATGGCAGTTAGGGAAAATCAGTCTAGATTTGGCATTTCCACATCAGATATTACGGCATCAAAGTAACGGCTGTTTAGTTTGTTATAGCCATCTAATCCATCTACAGCTGTCACTACTTCATACCCAGCCCTTTCTAGTATCCGTTTTTCTTGGGTGCGAACGGTAATCGAGTCATCTACTAGGAGAATTACTGGCGTCCTTTTAACGATTTGCCTTAGTTTGGTTGAGACTGTGGATGTGTTTGACTGATAGGATTGTAATGATGTGAGCAAATCTGGAGGGTTAAGAATCATACAAACTTCCCCTGTACCGATAATAGTTGCTCCACTGACATTACGCACCCGCTTTAATAACTTACTTTGAGGTTTGATCCTGGGGGGGGCGACATGAGAGCTAAAAAGTAGACTGTATAAGCGACCTAGCTCTCATACCTCGTAAATAATTATTGAGCTTATGACGACTTAAGCGCATCAAATCATCAACTAATTACCAACATTTATCCATAAAATTAATCCAATTTTGAGCATATAGTCCAATATAAAAACTGGACGGTGCGCGCCTCCTAGGCCGGGTTCCCCGGCCTTGGGTCGCACCGCTATGTCTTTTAGTTGAACGCCCATATTGTTTGACTCTAGCCACATATTTATGAACTCCTTGTCTTGATGCAGTCGCTCATGGTTTGAAGTTACCGTAAGACAGGCTCGCCTTAATCAATGGAGGCGCGCTTTCCTATGGCGAATTAAATTACGGGGTCGCGCCTCAAGTTTTAACCCTTTTCTGCATAGCCTAACAACCATAAAGGCGAGCCTGTCTAAGGTTTCGTCTCCGGGGGGAACCCCCAAGACCGCGCTGCATCGCTTTTATTAATTATTTATCCTTGTATTGTGGAAATCAGATAAGCGAAAGATATTATAACAACTAAAGAAATAAAGCGTTTTCCAACCACATTGCTGCCTGACATATTATATCCACCGCTCTTATAATCTCGGAACATTTGTTCAATATTAAAACGTTGTCTTGATGCAGTCGCTCATGGTTTGTTTGCGACTGCACCAAGACATGACTCTGCGATTTTTTCAAGTTTAACATTTTTGGTGTCTTGTCTAATAATTACTACAAGGTTAAGGAATAATAATTGAGATTCGGAAAGGAGATTTTTTAGATGTTTTTGATATAATTATGGTAGCATTTTCAATCTTATTGGTCGTCTTGACAATTTCTGACCTATCTTTTTTTACCATAATTCGCTCAATTTAATATCTATCAAGGGTTACAGGCCGCTTGTCGCCCCCCCAGGAATCTTTGACTAAATTAACCGTTTTAAACGTGACCATTTTTTGGATACGATTATCGATGTGATAGGAATTGTTAATGAGCCCAAAATAGTCACGCTTTATGTCTGGATTAATACTTCTAAATGACCAAGAACTGTAAATTCCTTTTCTTGCGGTTTCTAAGGCATAGTTATTAATGTCTATCCCAAAAATTTTAACCTTCCATTTTTATAATTCAGGAAGTATTTTATGGAATAAAATAGCAATAGAATAGGGTTATTATCCAGTTGAACATCCTGCAATACAAATCTGAATTATTTTGTGGTTATTTTGTCGTTTAATTATATCTGGAATAATGTGATTTTGTCAGGTTTTAAAATGACATTTATAGCAGTCGCCAGGGTAATTATGACATGACAAAAGTCTCAAACTACAGTATGGCAAGAGTTTAACTTCTGACTTCTGACTTCTGACTTCTGCTATATCTCGCCAAAAGTAACTTTAATTATTAGTCATCATGGCAACTAATTTTTGCCATTATATATTACTTTATATAGTCTTATATAAGAGTTTAGAGTAACTTTATGGTGAACCAAATTTGATAAATTTCATTCTCACAAGGATGGTTTAAATTAAATTGTCTTGGTCTGCTTCTTTAATAACTAATCCTGTCTGCTGGGCAATTAATCGAAGAAAAGCTTGTTTTAGCTCAACACTTAAAGATTCTGTGTTTGACACGTTAATCCCGATTGACTGACAAATCCAATGTGGTTACAGTTATATAGTTCCCAGTCAATCTGCCCAAGTAACACTAATTTAAAAACCTATAGCAATCCTAAATCATTTGTAAAATATGCAAAATCGTAAATCCTTACTGGGCAAGGGTTATAGCGATAGCTTCGCCGAATATATTTCACGAATCATAAAGGATTGCTATATTGGTACCTATTAATTTAATTCCTTATGTTCGGTTGTTCGCCTTTGGGGGTTGTAGGTTATTCGGCTGAAGGTTAGCAAGTTAGCAGGTTGAAGGTTGAACGCGACGCGCGTGCCTATTGGCCAAGGTTAGCAGGTTGAAGGTTGAACGCGACGCGCGTGCCTATTGGCCAAGGTTAGCAGGTTGAAGGTTGAACGCGACGCGCGTGCCTATTGGCCAAGGTTAGCAGGTTGAAGGTTGTTAGCTTGAAGGTTGAACGCGACGCGCGTGCCTATTGGCCAAGGTTGAAGGTTCAGAAGATAATTTTTAACCAGCTAACCAGCTAACCAGCTAACCTTCAACCAAATAACCAGCTAACCTTCAACCAAATAACCAGCTAACCTTCAACCAAATAACCTTCAACCTTCAACCTTCAACCTGTAACCTGCAACCAGCTAACCAGCTAACCTTCAACCTGCAACCTGCTAACCTTCAACCTGCTAACCTTCAACCTGATCGAGTGATTAGTTCAATCCTGGTAAGTCCAAATTTGCCACGACTTTTGTAATGGCATCCCGACTGGCTTCGGCACCAAACCCCCAAGCCAGGAGGACGCCATAGTCACCCCAGAGGTTAGCGCCAAAGGTGGATTTATAGGTGTATAGCTCAATGAAGCCACTACCAGCAAGCAGGACAATTGCGATCGCATAACTGATCGCAGAGAAAATCCAGAGGCGAAACTCTGCTAGTCTTGGCTCTTGGATAACTATCCGTGGTGTATCGATCCCTGGTGCTTTCTGCAATAATTCAGGTTGGGTGATGAGGAAGCCTAACTTAGTAGAGTTAGCTGGTATTTGTTTGGCTAGTAGAGTGATCGCTTTTTCGATTTGACCATTCAACTCCTGACCAGCTTTTTTATCCGTAGGTTCGAGATTATTCAACTTATTGCGCAAATTCTTTTGCTGACGTTGCCAACTCTGTAACTCTTGTGTTGATATGGTAGTTTCTACCAGCAGGTTGTCCAAGTCCCTGAGTTTAGCATCCAGTTGCAGGTATTTATTAATCTGTTTTGCCAAGTCATCTAACTGCTGATACAAGTCTTGAGGATTTTGGTCAGGTGCCTCTCGGATTGCCAGTTGCAAATTACGGCGTACTGACTGTAGATAAGGGGGGTCAATATCCGGAGTGGCGGGTATTTTTTCTTCCAGGGTCTGACCATAGTTCAGGAGTGCTAGCCAGTCCTCACGACCTTTGCGCCATTTCAGCCACACTGACTCAGCTTGGGTAATTGCCTGATTACCATCGTTCCAACGTTCCCCCTGCAAAGCCATCTCGACATCTAGCAGATGGCCTTCAATTCGGGTCTTGAAGGGATTTGGTATTGAGTTGAATTGATCGGTGAGTGATGTTTCAGCTAACTGGGGGTCACTGCGCAGTTGGATACGCAATTGACCAACCCGCACCAGAATTTTGTCCCGTAGTTTCCCTCGGCTACGGTAGCTGGACACAGCTATGCTCAATATCACCCCAATGGATATGATTCCCAGAGGTATGGGAAAGGGGTCTTTAATTCGGACTGTTAATGGTACGCTTAGTTCAGTTTCTGAGAACTTAATCAGTAATTCACCACTAAATTCTCCACTTTTGGGGGCATCGTCTAATTGAAACTGGATCGGGATAGATAGTAGACTATTGGCCTCAATCTCCTCGTCTGGTAAAGTAGGCTGAATCAATTTGGCGGGGAAAATTTCTTGGCCATCCTGAGTATTGAGGTCTAGGGAAATGATTTGTAAATCCTTGACGGCGTTTGTCGTGCGCAAGAGTAAGCTGCGGCTTGTGCTAGAACCCCTGGTACCTGCCACAGTCATACTTTTAGGGGTGATGGTGAGATCAGGTTGGGCAAGGGCTGGTGGAGCCGATAGAAATATTAAAATTGGGAGTATTAAAGCAATTAGAGCGCGTTGAGCGCATTTTAGCTGTTTAATCATACCTGTCTTGGTCAAGTGTGACCTCCGATTTTTGATCTGGTACTAAAGCTTAATTTGACATCTCCGCGCTTTAAAAAACGGGGATTCTACAAGGTTGTTACGTGGCGGGTTGAAACCGTGCCACTTCACTTCTTGTGCGATATGATTTACTCAGTGAGGTGAACAGATCATATCGCTTTGGGAGTGCCAAAGCTCCCCTACCCACCTTGGTCAGGTTTAGACCTAACTGTGTGGCTACTTTTCGGGCTATGTTTGCAGCGCCGTTACAGTCTGCATTGATCAGCCATCCTTCAGAAGTTTTATACAGTCCACGCTTAACCCGTTTGCCCGACGGTATCCATCCTTTGGGTTTTTCACCATGTTTTGGGAGGCTGTCGTCGTCAAGGTAAGACGCTTTACTCGTGTACGCTTCCTCGGTAATTGTTAATTTAATCCCGTACTCATAACAAAGTTGTTTTAACCGTTCGATCAATCTTCCGGTGGGGATAACTGCGAAGTTCTGATTACCACGCTTGCCCATATTGGAACGATTCTTCTGCCCTTCGTTCCAACCAATTACCAGATTCCCAATGCAATCATTCAAACAGCGATTAATAATCAACCTAGCTGCTTTATTGATCGCATCTCTGATTTGGTTGTTGCGTTTCCGTTGTACCCGGTCAAGGTTAGAATTCCAGTAAAACTCTGGCTTGCCCTGTTTGTACTTGGCTACCAGACGACAATAACCTTGGTTCATTGACTTAAGCTTACGACCATCAATAATCAAGCTTTTCCCACAGGTTGAAACTCCAGTCAACCAGTTGGTTCCACCGTGATCAAAGCTCCAGGCTTGAGTGTAGTCAAGGTTTGGGTTGCTAGCAATCGCTTCTTTCCCGTTGTCGATCACCCAATCAATCCATAGCTCTCCTAAATACGGGCGAACAGTAACTTCTTTCACCCAGTCCGGATCTATAAAATCTGGTGGTTCTAATGCGATTTCAGTTATTAAATGAGGCTTAGTTTCTTTGCTTATTGACGGATAAAACAAGCCTTTTTTGTAGTTGAGTGCTTGTCGGGGAAAAGTTACAGCAGCCAATCCCCCTTTCTTTCTGTACCTAAGCAGTCTTGGTCTGTCAACTTGGCCCTTGTAATAAAGACCTACTAATTGGTTGTAACTGGCAATGGACTCACCTACTGTCTTTAGGGTCTGTTGAGCCGACTGGGCAGCCATTGCTTTGTAATTGGGAGTTAACTTTAAAGTTTTATCTAGTTCTGGGTACTTTGTACTGCACTTATAGGTCTTCCAGCCATACCTAAGCTCATCATCCTTCCAGTAAGTAGTGAATGATTCTTCTTGCTGTTCAAGCCAACTGTAGTGTTTTTGTTTGGTGTAATAAATTGCACAATTAATCAAGCTATTTGCTTGCTCACACTGAAAGACCCAAAAAGCTTTATCTTCATCAGTAAATGACGCTTTAACTGGAATTGTTCTATACAACTTTCTATCTCCTCCTATCCTTTATTATAGACACGGCGGGTTAAAACCCGTCGTGCTGACTGACGGACACTTTTTTTTGTACATTTAGCAGTACATTTAGGCGCAGGCATCAAATTCCTGAATCAGGCAGAAGGTAATCTTCTGATAATAGCGGTCACGAGCTTTTTGGGAAGGGAAACAAG
>NZ_JAAHFZ010000109.1:0-8457 GCF_010672795.1 Moorena sp. SIO1G6 | reverse complement strand
GATTTAGACGCTTGAGTAAAGACTATGAGTTATATACACAAATGAGTACAGGGATGATATATGGTTCATTAATTCGTTTAATGACAAGAAGATTAGCGTCTTAATTTTTTGTTTACAAATCAGCTCTTAGACTTTTGTTGACATTTATTTATACTCAGCCCTTGTAGAACACAAAATCTTTAATATTCTGAGTAATTCACTATTTTGTTTGGTAACACCATACCGGGTTGGGAAGAGTATGCTGGCAAAATGCGATGTAAGTATTCAGCAGTCAGCAGTCAGCAGTCAGCCGTCAGCTTATTTTATTCAAAAGCTGTTCCGTGTAGCGTGGCACAGGCTTTGGCCTTGGCCTTTCGGCCACGCTACGCGAATGGCCACGCTGTGCGAACGACGCTGGGACATAGCGCATAGGCTAGAAGCCTGTGACGTAGCGCATAGGCTGATAGCTGAATGCTTACAATGCGATCGCATCTGGTGATCATCCAGCGGCCTTTTTCGGTGACCTTACTGGCGGCAAAGACTCTCGGTGATCACGGATAACCGTTTCTGTTGCTATGGGACAATTGCTTTGATCCTAAAGAGAATTTACGGTAGCAGGTTTTTTTGGCTCCTTAGCAACACGTTGACCTCTCATCACCATCGGAACCCCATTTTCCGGAGTAATTCCTACTCCACGACGAGTTGGTTTAATGATTGTATTTTGTGCTAAGGCTAAGTGATAGTCAGACAATACCTTAGCCAAAACCAGTTTCATTTCTAACATCGCCAAAGCAGCACCAATACAGCGTCGGTTTCCACCACCAAAGGGAACATACTCATAGGCAGAGTATTGACGCTCAAGGAATCGTTCTGGTTTAAACTGATCGGAGTCTGGATAGAGGTCTTCTCGACGATGGGTTAAATAGGGACAGGCAAAAAGGGCAGTATTGGCCTGATAGTGGTGACCCATAATAGTAATTGGGGATGTGGTAATGCGGGCGAAGATCACAAACGCCACTGGGTAAATCCGCAGGGTTTCTTGGCAAACTGCTGTGAGATAGGGCAGTTGGGCAATGGCCATCGGGTCTGGATGATCCCCTAAGCTATCAATTTCCTCTAGCAGTTTTTGGCGCACTGTCGGTAATCGATGAATCCAGTAGAATGCCCAAGCTAAAGCGCTTGCAGTAGTTTCATGACCCGCAAACAACAAAGTCATCAACTGATCTTGTAACTCCTGATCACTCATCAACTCACCATTTTCGTCCCGAGTGGACATGATTAAACTAAGAATGTCATTGCCCATTAGCTCGGGTTGCTCTCGGCGCTGATTAATCTCTTCCTGAAGGAGGTTATAAATTTCCTGCCTACGCCGCACCATCTTGCCCCAAGGACTCCAAGCTCCTAAATCTCGTTGCAGGAACTTAAAAAACAGCATACTAGAGCGCAGGGGGGAAGCAGTCACCTCTAGCATGGCTGCCAGCAGTAGCTTGAGTTTTTGGTAACGGGTACCCTCACCTAGACCGAAAACCCCCTGCATGATTACCTGGATGGTAATGTCTTGCATGGCAGTACGGGCAGTAAAGGCTTGACCGATTACCCACTGACTCGCTACTTGCTGGGTAATATCACAAATCAATTGACTGTAGGAATTAATTCGTTGCCCATGAAAGGGAGGAATCAAGAGTTTACGCTGCCGCTGGTGTGGTTTACCATCGAGTAAAGTCATTGAGGTTTCCCCCACCAAGGGTTGTAGCAGCTTATTTCGTTCACCAGATTTAAACTGGCTAGGAGGAGCGGTCAAGACTTCCTGAATTGCTTGGGGGTGGCTGAGGATGACTAACGTTCTCGAACCAGTTAGCCGTATGGTAAATGTATCTCCATAGCGTTCTACACACTGATCCAAATACTTGAGGGGGTTAGCAATCCAATAGATTAACTGTAACCAGTCAGGGATTTGAGGACCATCAGGTAATTTACTCACACTCGTTTTCCTCTGTTACTTTCTCAAGACAAATTCATTATCTAACCTAACTGCCATATGGCAACAAAACCTTCGGTTACCTGATTACTATCAGAAATCCGCTTATTGACAAGCTATCAATAAGATTAATGGTAATCAAAACTAGTCGATTAATCCTATTCTGTTAGTCTTTGGGAATTAAAATAAAGCAAGATTTGATTAGAATCTCTACAAGGTAGGTAGAACAATAGATGTAGAGTTGCAGGTTCTCTAGTAGTCTCAATAGTAGTCTCAATCAATGTAATCCATAAGACATTTCACTGGTTTAAAACCCAAATTTCGCCAATATACTAATTCCGCACTCAGCGAGCTGATTGTAATATTTGTTTATTACTCGTAATAATTAGAAAAGGTTTCTGACACTATGACAGTTGGTAGCAGGGTTTCGACATTCTGTCAAGGAATTCAGTATTTTGAGAATACCATACCGGGTTTTGAAGCGACTTTGGACCAATACGGTCAACGAGATGCGATCGCGTTGGGGCAAAAAGCCATCCCATCTCCTGATGATCCAGCAGCTGTCTTCCAGACCTTACTAGCTGCTGATGCCCTACGCTACCTAACCCTGCACATCACTGCTAGTAAAGCCTCTGGTCATCCAGGGGGATTTGCCAGCATTGCGGAAGGGATTGCAGCTTTGGTCATGCTGGGTTACAAAAACATTATTACTGAAGTGGGACACCATGCCCCAGGCTTCTACAGTAACATGTTTCTGGACGGCTCCCTAGAGGAGATGGGTATTAAGACTGTAGAACAGATGGGGGAACGCTTCCGAGAAATGCACGGATTGCTCGGACACCTTTCTGGTCAAATTCCTGGACTCCTCAATCCGGCTGGTCCCCTCGGACAAGGGCAACACTTTGCCATGGCCGGGGCTTTGCTTCATCCAGGGGTACTATTCCCAGTTACGATTGGGGATGGGGGCTTGGGTGAACCTTATATCATGAGCAGTTTTGGTCACTTCTCTACGGCCTATCCCCAGGTGACTAATTTTCTGCCCATCTTAGTGTGGAATGGTTACAGCCAGGAACACCATAGTATGGTTTCCACAAAGTCCAATCAAGAGATGATTGCATACTGGCAGGGCAATGGTTTCCAAGAAGTAATCTTAATCAATGCTAAGGATTACGATGATGCTGACCAACCTGGTGAGTATGTCGATAGCACTGAGTTTTCTTTGCAGAAGCGATTGGCATTTACCCAAGGGGTTTTGGAAGCTACGGATAAAGCGGCTAAATCAGCTTTGAGTGGTAAGTTAACGGTGCTGATTGTTAAACAACTAAAAGGAGCGGGAGTCCACAAACGGGGAGCTAAAGCTCACAATCTTTACCCAGGAGATACCCTGGAAAAAGATTATATTGTTAGTGCCCTTAAAGCTCGGGCGTTACCGTCTCAAGCCTGGGAATTAGTGAGGATAAATTTTGAGCGTTCTGGAGGAGGGCCAGCGGCTCATACTGTAGTCACAGAAAAGGAATTGCCTTTACCAGATTTAGGTAAATTGCCTTTAGAGGAATTTGTGATTGATGGCGATAAAAAAATAGCAACTACCGCGATGGGAACGATAGTTGCTCATGTGGGGCAAAAAGACCCTAATTTTATTATTTCCAATGCTGATGGGAATGCTGCTTCTGGAATTAATAATATTAACCAAGCCCTAAAAATTATCCACCCCACCCCGGATGAAATTTACTTCCAAGGCCCAAAAGGTCAGGTGTATGAACCCTTGAGTGAAGATGCTTGTGCTGGATTAGCGGTAGGGTTAGCTTTGTTTGGAGCTCGTACTCTGTGGTGTTCTTATGAATCTTTTGCTATCAATGGGTTACCCATTTGGCAAACCGTTACCCAAGCCATGGCAGAATTGCGCCGTCCTACTCCCTCTACTATTACATTATTTACGGCTGGGGCACTGGAGCAAGGACGGAATGGTTGGACTCACCAGCGTCCTGAAATTGAAAATTACTTTGCTGCTATGATGCGCAATGGCAATATTTTCCCGTTGTTTCCCTGTGATGCTAATAGTATCCAAGTGTGTTATGAGTGGGCGCTGAGTACTAAGAATAAAGGAATTACCATTACTGCTAGTAAGTCACCCTTACCGGTGCGCACGACCTTTGAGCAAACCCGTCAAGGCTTGCAAGATGGTGCAGTGGTTTTGCATGAAACTAAAGGCAGTAAAACCGTTGTGTTTGCGGTGATTGGGGATATGAGCCTGATACCAGTGTTTGATGCTGCTTCTAATTTGGAAGACCAAGGGATTGGGGTGCGGATTGTTTCGGTAATCAGTCCCCGCCGTTTGTACCGTCCTGATGATACGGCTTGGAAAACCTGTAGTGAAGCTGATGGGGGTTTCTTAGATGATCAGGGGTTTGAACGGCTGTTTGGTGGGGATGGATTGATTGGTGTTACTGGTGGTACCAGTGCCATGCTGGAACCGATTATGTTACGTAGTACTTGCAAGCGGGATGTGGTTTCTTGGAAGCGTGGTGAAACTGCTAGCAGTGCTGGTCAAATTATGGCCTTTAATGGTTTGACTGCTGAGGCTTTGGCCAAACGGGCCACTGAGTTGGTTAGTTAAAATTTAGTTGGTTAGCATTTTTTGGTGTAGCCCTATCCTTAAGGATGGGGCTGTCAGCTATCAGCGATCAGCTATCAGCTAATGGGCTATGCCCACGCTACTTGAGGTGCTTTTGAATAAAAGAGATAAGCTAAGGCCAAAGGCCACGCTACGGGAACGTTTAATCTGAGTGTAAGCCTTGAGCTATCAGCCATTAGCTTTCAGCTTTTTAATAAAATAAGCTGACGGCTAATAGCTGATAGCTAACATCGGGCTACACCAATTAAGCCCCCCTAGGAATATTAGGGAATGCTGCCCTATCCTACTGCTCGCAATTGTAGCCGCCTTTCATTCTACCATCATTCCAGTCTTTTATTTCAAAATTATCTATTCCAATGTAGCTAAGTCCATAGCTATTAACTGCAGTGCTGTAGGAACAATCATTCTCTGGGGAAATCACTCCAACATGGGATACATAGTTATTGCTTCTGACAGCCTCTCCTAAACTGCTAGACATGCTTTCGAAAATGAAATTATCGCAGACTACAGACTCCGCCGTCTTGGCATCGAAACTCTTTGGTATTCCAGTAATCTCTTCTAGTGTCTCTACATCAGGGCAAGCAAATATCAACCCTTGATTGTAGTTTGTATCTCGAACATATTGAGCAATTACTGGGTTAGGATTTCCTGTTATTCCTCCTGCCGGTCCACTACCGCCAATGATTACCATGAATTGTCCTTTATAATCACCCTCTTTGCCCCAACAATTATTTTGTGCAGCAACTCGCATAGATGATAGTCCTTCGCTGTTTTGTAAGCAGCCCTCCCCTTCTAGTAAGTCAGTGGGTTCGTAAAAAATATCTGCATTATTTGGAGATAGTATTCTTATAATTAGAGCATCTAGATCCTGGGGACCCCTTTGTTCGCCCTTTTGCCCCCAACCTTGTTTCTTATCAATCAAGATAGTAACAAGCTCGTGTTCGGGATTTTCTTCGTGCCATTGTCTGACATCATTCAGGCAGTCTGATAGGAATTTACCACTACAGTTATTGCGTGGGAAATCTGTCGGGTTGTGAAATACGAACCAATTTCCTGGTACTGAGCCACCACCACCAATTCCGAAAGGCGAATCAAAGATATCAATCTCGATCGCTTTTACCTGGTCTAGGACTTCCGCCAAACTATTGGCATATTGTAGCTCGTAACTGTTGTGACTCATTGGTTTAAAAACCTGACCAATATTAAGGGAGTCACTATAGTCACAGGTAGTATTTTGATTTCCCCCACCATTGTCTTCGCAAGTGGAAGTATAACCTAATACTTGAAAAAGTTGAGTAGCACCATTGGGATTTCCTATGTACATTTTAGGGTCTTTTACCAGCTCTGTAAAAGAACAATCACGCAGGTCTCGAAAAATTGTGGGGTCAGAACCGGGTTGATCTTGTGCAACACTAAATTCAATCTGATCAGCTTCATCTGTCAGTTCGATCTGCCATTGTATCAGGTCACCTTCGCAATATCGTGTGCTGAAATTATCACTGCTACGCCAAGTTTGACCATCTTGGGGTCTTGATTCTGACCAGCCAATAAAACAGATCTCGCCTTGAGGTTCACAAGCTGAGGCATAAGCCTTCGGTACAGGGATGAGACTGGTAATAATCAGACTCAGTAAAGCAGCTATGAAAAATTGCTTAAGGGTTTTGAACATCTTAATCACTTTGTTTTTCAACAGTATTTTCAACAGTGTTTTCAACAGTAACTGTCTAGAACGTTAGTGAATTAGAGTAGTCAATTAGAGTATGATTTCTACAAAGGCGGATAGACACAGGAGGATAGACACAAGGTAGTTCATTCTATGATTCCCTTGCATCTATCTCTTTATTCTAGAAAGCCAGAACAGAAGGTAAACTAGATTACTCTAATTCTGGATTACTCTAATCTGCCAACTTGAACTTTACTGAGGCATGGGTTCATTAGTGTAAACATGCACTGAGAACGTTTGACCCGCTCCCCTTGGATTTCCTAGGTACAGATTGTTATCTTGGAACATAGTAGTGATTCCACAGTATACAATTGGATCCTGTAAAGTAGGGTCACTTCCACTTACATCTTTTGCAAGACCAAATTCAATGTTTTCAGCATCCGGACCTTGGGCGATCCACATCATCTGAGTTCCTGGGCAATATCCTGTGCTGAAATTATCACTGCTACGCCAGCTTTGACCATCTTGGGGACCTTTTTCAGAGAAGACAACAGCACATAGAGTACCGTTATCAGGACCAGGAGGTTGACAAGGAAACTGAGCATAGGCTTTCGGTACAAAAATACCGCTGGTAATCAGAATGCTGAGTAGACCAGCTAAGAACAATTGCTTGATGAATTTGAACATTAATTTACCTCGTTGGTGTGTATCTAATGTGTATCTAAGTTATTACCCTCTTGCTGACAGAGGGCTGTGAACAACACGTCCAGAGGTAGTTAACCTTTAACCTTTAAGCTGCAAATAGCTATAGAAACCAGCTGGTGATTGTGGCAGGTATATCCTTAAACAGACCTAGCACACAACCGGTTAGCTCTCATTTTTTTAAGCACCCTAAATTTTTGATAAGCTGTTGCGCATCTAAGCTTTAGATTTGCCTATCTGATTAAATCCTGGCCAAGCTTTACCCATAAGCATTTTGACCAGAAGTTTTATGTTATAATAGGCAGATTGAATCATCACAGCTCTGGTTTTACTTAATCATACTAATATCTTAAAAATAATTTGTCAAGCCTTTTTTTTAGACCCAATTCAGATTTGCTTTTGGCTGGTGCTATAATGTGGTATGTTCTATGAACTATATTTTTTTACCCTTTCGGAGCCGCTAATTTATACAACCTTTATCCTCAGAAGGATTAAGTGATTTGAGCCTAGTTTGGATTAATGATTAGGATCCTATGGCATTCCCGTCCCGTGACCTACGCTCAATCGCTAGTTGTGTAATACTTACAGGATCTATAAATTGCCAGGGTTATACCCATAGGAAAGGGAGCAGGGAACAGGGAGCAGGGAGTAGGAATCAAAAATTTTCACAATTCATTGAAGATACCTATAGCACCTAAATTTACTGACTCTATTTTCAATAATTAAGTCTGTGATCAACTGTATTCCGATACTTTTTAGCTACCAAAGTCTACCAAGGTAGAAATTAGCCCGCCAAGGCAAGATGCTCTCGCATCCAGGGTGTATCTACCAAAGCTCTCAGGAATATCCCACGAGCGCCATTTATATCTCTATCCATTTTTTGACCATCAATTTTGGACTTAATGATTTTGCTTCCACCAATTTTGACGAGTTCACCTGTCCAGCTGACAGTTTGGCTGGTGTAGGCTTCACATACATCAACTACGAGCTTTCCTGTCTCGAAAGCTTTATGCTTAAGGAACTGTTTGAACCTGTAATGAGCAAAAGAGAGTAGGTTTCGGACTGTTTTTGTTCGCGTAGCGTGGCCTTTTGGCCAACGAATCTTTCGCTCTTGTCGTTTTGACATTTGAGATGTCTCAAAAGTGGGAAGCAGAATAAAGTCAAAATTGTCAACCAAAAATCTGGCAGCTTTGTGATGCAATTCATTGATCAAGTTCTGTATTCTGATAGTGATTATTCTGGCCGCCTTTCTGATTCGACGTTTTTGTTTACCTTTTGATAGGCTGATTTTTGAAATCAGCCTATCAAAAGGTAAACATAGACGCTGAATTCGAGAAAAGTCCCCTTCACCAATTTTTCCTACAGAATTTTCGGTGACATACTCCCACACGCTCATCGAAGATTACAGTGTGGGCTTCTTACCAACTCCAGCCATCACTATCGGCTTTCGCCGACGCGGGGCGCGTTCGGATACACGGGTTACTTTATTAACGACACGGG
>NZ_JAAHFZ010000108.1:0-8558 GCF_010672795.1 Moorena sp. SIO1G6 | reverse complement strand
GCCAAAGACTATCCGGCCTCACACCAAAAACAAAAACAAATTCAATTACCAACTAGGTTATCATGGATAACGCTCAAATACAAGAGAGGAAAGGGTTTCAAGAGATTGGAGCCAAAGATGAGCATATATATGTGCTTGATAAAAGACACGGGAAGTCAAATAAAAAACCCAATAATACTCGCTCTACACCCATATCGATATTCTGGTTAAAGTCAAAAGGGTATCTATACAGTGACCCAGTACTAAGCATAGATGAGTTCATAGAGCTTCAAGAAGGTAAGAAATCCACCACTGCTAAAACACAGAAATCCAAACCGACCGATTTATACTGCCCAATAGTCATTGACACGGAATTTACCGGTTACACAGGTGAGTCGGCTGAAAACTGGACTGAAACCACTAGCAAACCCAGTACCGAACCACCACCCATATCCAAGACCATCACAGTACAGGCGAAATTCATTGATGAAGGGAGCGGTGCGATCTACCACCATCCCGATGCAAAAGATGTTATCCCAAACTATCACCAGGTGGCTCGACACCCCGAGATGGCTGATGGATTTGCACCAGTGACCCACCTAAAAGCACATGGTATCGACTGTAAGCTGACCCGAAACCCCAGACTAAACAAACCAAATCGTAAGCCAGACTTACCCATTCTAGAATTTGCACTTATTGGCCACTTCCTATTAGCTGAACTCTACCGAATTACAACCGGTGATTACCGGGGAGATATTGACAAACTAGTCAGATCCAAAAACGATAAAAACGGCATTATCAAAATGGGTCGGCGACTAGTAGCACAGACTTTTAACGGGAATGGTCAGGTACTATCGAGAGCGCTAATGCCATGGGTAATTGAGATAGGCACCCACCAATTTCAAGTAGCCCTATCATTCATTGACACATGTGCCATTCATGGAAAGGCCAGTTATGCCAAATTATGCAAAAACTCTGGGGTTAAATTAAATTATAAAGCTAATTTCAATAAAAAAGAAATATCCCGTATGGATAAAATGTATACAGAACGCCCAAAAGACTATGACGACTATGCACTGGGCGATTTAGAGGTATACAAGGCGCTTATGGGTAACTTAGACAAGTACAAAGTAATATACAAGTCACTTGGAATAGAAGAATTTTTTGAGCCACCAAGACTGACTATAGGAGCGACAGTAGCCAACATTTTCCGGTCAAAACTACTACAAACTCTTGGCTTAACACAGAAAGAAGAAAAGAAGTTAATAGAATATCTCCAACACGGTACAGCAGCCCACTTAAAGAAGTCCAAAACAACCACAGCAGTATATTTGGCAAAGATTGATGGGGGACGGTGCCGCAACAACAAAGCTACCGCATCATCTGTAACCAAACTATTAGCTGATATCGACATTAAAGGGTGCTATGGTAATGGCCTCCGTCACCAAGATTATCCAGTTGGTCGCCCATCCATAATAGATTATCCCATTGACAGCGACATCAACGAATACCAAACACTACGAAAATTTCTGAAGAAATATAGGAAGGATTTAGTCCCCGGATTATGGATGGCACGAGTGTCTGTGAAAGACAAGACGCTGATGAAGTACATCCAAGATTTTCTAGTATCATGGATACCACCACGTACACCATCAAAGTTACCAGCAGGAGCAAAATACGAAGATACCGATTGGTTCACAGAAGACAACATAGGCACTATCAAAGTCTATCACCAAGACATACAGCTAGCAGTCATAACCCATGAGTTTTTAGAATGGCTTGAACACACATGCAGCAAACACCAACGTAAAGAGTTACTAGACAATCTGATAGTAATCACAGCAGCTATATATCCAAAATCAGAAGAGTGTAAAACCTTTGCTGAATTTGAGGAAAAGGTGGCGAATCACAAAGGCAAAAACACAACGAGCTTAGACGTTAAACGAGGAAAAACGACGATAACTAAGAGAGAACAAGAATGCAAGTCATGGTTTAGACTCAACATCGGCGACTTACTTATCAATGCACTTTTAGCTGAACGTGCCAAATATAACAAGAAAGACCCATTAGAAGGTCCACTAAATGAACTCTATAAGCTAAACATTAATACACTCTACGGTGATATGGTTTCACCATTTTTCGATATCGGTAATGTGATAGTGGGTAACAATATCACAGCAAGGGCGCGTGCCATGGCCTGGTACATGGAAAAAGGATTGAACGGATACCAGACAATTACCGATGGTTGTATTTTCGATCCAAACCGAATCATCACAACAAGAACTAATAGAACTCTAACGGCACAAGCACTAACCCAAACAGATAAACCAGAATACAAACCATACTTTAAAAATACAACACTAAGCGGTAAAAATAAAGTTGAATACATTTTAACCGAAATACCAGATAAGGGAAATAACAACCACAAACCATTCCCTAAATGGGTGGAATTGATAGTAGAAGGGAAGGAGTTAACTAACCAAGAATCATTGGATTGGATTGCAGAGAAGGTGAAAGTCCATTTAACCAATCTCTTCCCAAACATATCAGTGATTGAAAAATTCGGATTTGAAACCAAAGCTATATACACAGGCGTTTCATTACATGGCGCAGCTGACTATAAAGTATGGGTTGGGGATGACACCATTGAATCAAAGATGCGCTCATATAGAACCAGAGAGAAATATAAATCCTTTGAACTGACAGGAGACGTGCTACAACTGGTAACCAACGATTACAGACCATCCGAAGAATTCATGACTCAGCTATACCAAGACCCCTATAACGTAGCTAGAGCGAAAACGTACCGGTTCAATAAAATCCTCAAGACAGCTGAATATGCAAAAAACGAAGAGAGTTGGGTGCATTCAACAGCAAAACCAGGGGATACCGTTTACTCTATGCGACTACTCCGGGAATGCAGCTTAAGTCAATTCACCTTCCAGAATCACGACCAATATATAAGTTGGAACAAAGAAAAAACCCGACTCCAGAACAAGACCGGCCAATCATACGAGTCCTGGTTCATAAATGAAAATGGGACACTCAACTATCAGCTGATGATTGAAACACTAGAGGAGGCAATTACCAGTGGTAAAATGACATTCGCTGAAACCCGCAAAGCCAATGAAAAGAACAACCTAGCCCGAGAATACGTAAGCCATCCGAGCCACGAGAAATTACAAGAAGAACAACGCAAACTAGACATCTACTATAGACGCCAATAGGAAAACACAAAAACAATTTGAGAACACGAGAGGGAGCGGTTATCAGAGCCGCTCTCTAATTATTTGGAGATGACCAGGCAAGGAACAAGTTCAATCTATTGGATGTTCACGGGAATGGAGTTGGTACTGAAGCGACGACCAGGGTAATGAACAGACGATTGATTGAACTTGTTCTATAGCCAGTCGGCTGAAACTATACCTCTAATTTTACCATCGAGGAGCAAAGGGAAAAGGCCAAATTGGCAAAAACCCTGATGACCACACCCAACCACAATAGAGAAAACCCGAAGCCTAACCTAGTGCCAAGCCAAGGCATAACCTGATACCACAACCCAACCTATCTAAAAGAACCAGAAAAGCTAATTCACCCCCCCAAAAACCGCCTCGAAAACCAGACCATATTTGTTACAAAAACAGAAGTGATTTAAAAAAAGGGCTGTTTCTGTAACAAATCACGATTCCTAGAACCCTTATACATCAAGACATGTGTGTTTTTGTGTGACGTTTTTTTTCATGTTTATATTGGAGAAGTAAAACGTCAACCAAAGATATGGGCAGACCGGTGGAAACTTGTACTGGTTTTATAGATGCTATATGAGCGCTACCATCGGGATATTTGGATTAGTTGTCCTGAAGTCGGGTGATTTTTGATAATCATCCGCTTTGTTGATTCTCAATTGCATTAAGAGGTGTTTACTAGAGGTTGAGTCTGCTTACTGTCCTTCTCCCTAGGTAGTTCCTTGGGTTTAACATCCCTATTCGGCCAATTTGGCTTTCAGACCATCCAAATTCTGATATCCTTAGTCCAAAGGGGTTAATCCTATTTCAGACCCTCTATCCGCCCTACAGCTCGACTAAAGGGTTTTCTAGCCCACCTGTTGTATCTACCAAATTAACTGCCTCTGATGTTCCATAGGGAAAGAGTTGGGCATATCGGAATGGTACCTGTATTCGTGGTCGTCGGTTCTTTTTGGCTCTTGTCTGTCCATAGACCACTTCTGTGCCAGGGTTCTCTGGGAAGTCTCTTCCACTTTTGATAAATTCAAAGCAATCAGATTGGTAGGTATGGTTTTGTATTGCCAACACTGCTTTAATTACCCTTATTCCTTCTGCCTCATCTCGGCACAATATTCCCAATCTGTAACCTTTTTCGATGTCTTTGTAGTGCGCTGTGTATATGCCTTTGTTCCACTCAAAAGGTGGTGTTGCCATTTCTCTTTGTATTGCTAGTGCTAATTTATTCGCCTTTTCTTTACTGTATTCGTATATCGTTTCATTTGCCAATCTAAAACTAATTTGATATTTATCCCCTTTAATTAGTTTTTTAGTTTTGTTACTGAGTTCTTGTTTATAGAATGTGAGTCTGACTAATGGTTGGTCTTTTACTTTTCCACCATTGTAATAGTCAGGCGTTAGAATAATTTCTGATTCGTTCTCTTTTTCTGACGATTCCTTTAACTGTTTAAATAGAAGTAATTTGGTATTTACTTCTAGCATCGCATCGTTTTTTTCAATTAGCAATGCGTGTTGGTTAATGCCGTTATTCGTTTCGTAATCGTCTTCCGCAGTACCTTTGAACCATTCTTTGACTGCTCTATTGTGTATTCTAATAGCTACTGAACGGAGGAAGACTGTTCTATTTTGGGGTTTGCCTCTAGTCATGTTATAATTGTCCTATAAGAGTTGTCGTGATGATTAGTTCACTTCTGGAGATGGGAATTTTCCTAGTCTTTCCCATTTCCCCCTCTTAAAGATGTTACCTTTTTTAACAACTGTGGTGTTAATTTTAGTTGGTTAGTTGTGGTATAATCATAACTAACCAGTTTTTCAGCATCTTTTACGGGTTGATGGCACACATTTTCACACCACCATATTCCAAGACAATACCGGTTGGTTATGACAATGTTTTAAACTTGCCATTCGACCCTTATCGCATTCATATTCCTCATAGCCCAGAGCACGTTTTAGGTACTAAGTGGTTAGATTGGTTGAATGACAATAACCGGTTTCGATACATAGTCCGGTGGGGTGTATGGTTCTCAGCATGGAAAACTGATCATGGTTATTGGACCGCCCAAAGAGTGTTCAATGGACGGCACCGGAGTGAGTACTTAGGAGAGTCTCAGCATCTAACATGGTCGCTACTGCGTCTAGCGGCTGTCAATATCTCGTTTCCGGATGAGGTGTATTGGTTTGATAAATCTCATAGTCGGAATTTGAAAAGTTCTCCTGGTGGTCGTGGGGCTGCTTCCGTGACACTCCAGCTACTAGACGAGTATCTGGTCACCCGTGGGTTCAACGGGTTGCCCCAGACTACTGAGTGGGAGGGTCTGGCTGATTTTCGGAATTGGGTAGCTCAGTCGGTTGCTGATATGTCGGAAGTGTCCTGACAAGTTCCCTTATTATTTCTGTGCGATTCCTAAGAGTCTGTTTACAGTAGGCATCAAGCGCTGCCCACTCAGGGTCTCTGAGCAGGACGTGTACAGTCCTGTATTTTTTACTTGACATGTCCATGTGACTTACATATTATTTACATATGATGTAAATGAAAATAATATCAATCACATGGTTATGTCCAACACCGATAATGAAGCAGGTGCGAATACCGGTCGCACCCACTTCAACAAGGGTCGGAAGCGTACCCCCAACCGTTCTTTACAAGCTGCATCTAGTTTATCTGACATGACAGCGGTTACCGTAACTGGTTACTGCGACAGCGCCCCAACCGAGTGGCAACTGCTGCCAACATTCAGTACATTCTCACTGTCCCCCGACGGTAGTTTTCCCAAAATCAAGTCAAGCAAGTCAGCATTTATAGATATCAAAACCCAGACAAATCATACTGGGTTTGCATCCGGTCGCTGTTACAGAGTGTATCTAGGGTAGTGCCATGGAAAATCGTAGTTTCTTTGCACTACTTGCTGTGATAGCTCTAGCCATGCATTGCTTCTCATATTTTGAAATCATTCGGCTTAATGCAAAACTTGAAGCTATTAAAAATGAGTACGCCGCGTTTCGAGTGGGGTGTTTAAATGGGCGATAAATGGGTGTCTCTACCCCTCCGCATCACTTCCAAAATATTGGACTATTCCATTTGGTTTGGTGGTCGGTTGTTGATAGTGACGCCACAGTTCTTAATTTGGACATGGAAGTCTGTAAGCCGCTTATCACTTACATTAGCTGAGATGTGTGAGCGGTCTTATGGTAAACTAATAACTGTTTACGACCATCTCCCTTATGATGGTGGTTTTGCTGACGATATTCTTGACGTCGTTGTCAAAAACACTGATGATGCTATTGTCGTCATCAGTGATTTCTTATCAGAAATACAAGGTAAACAGGTGATGATTATTGGGTCAACGGGTAGCGGCAAGTCTACCATTGCCCAATGGCTAGCATATCAGGTCGGGGGACGGGTAACCGTCTATGAGTGCGAAGGTTCTCCTACTAGCTGGAGAGGGTTAGAAGTGGTGGGTCAAGCTGAAGACTTTGACTCTATCAATGAGTCAATGGGTTCTGACTTGAAAGATTTAACCCAACAGATTCAGTTAAGAGCTGAGCGAGGGGATGCAGCATTAGCAAATACAGACCGTGTACTAATCGCGGAAGAATTTCCGGAATTGGTTCAGAAGTGTCCCAATGCCGGGGAATGGATTGAGCGGTTTGCCCGAAGAGGGCGGAAGGCACGCCGCTTTTTGATTTTATTGAGCCAATACGACCAGGTTGCAGCTTGGGGCATAGAAGGGAAGGGTGGTATAGCGGCCAACTTCAGTAAGTTAAGGTTGGGTAAGCTGGCGGTTACCCATGCCCGGAAGCTGAAGAACACCCAATTAGTAGAGTGGCTCAAGCGAGATAGTACACACGCACTACTAGACGATGAACCGATCCAACTGCCAACATACCGGGAACTAACAGCAGTTACCCGGGGGTTACCCGTTCCAGCTGTCGAAATCTCCGAAACCGCCGCTGGAACTGAGCGGAACCGGATTTTTGACGACTTTGAAAACTCAGAAAAACTTCTAAAGAAAGCACTTTCCGAGCTGGCAGCCGCCACTTCCCAAACTCACGTAATCAAGAATGTGTTGGGCTTCCAGGGTTCCCGCTACAAAGCGGGCAAAGAGCACTTTCAAAAACTAATAGGAGGCGAATAATGAGCTACCCAAGTGAGTTTATTTATGATATTGGGTTTGATGATGATATGAATGATTACGCTCAAGTCATATTAGTTGAACACCCACCTGAAAACGTTTATCCCTATACATATCCGCCGATTAAGCATGTTCCAATGCAAGAAGTCGAGGATTTCATCCGTGAACTTAGAGTGATTGAGTCAGAGGTAAACGAAACTGGTGATGCCAGTAAACTTCAGAATTTTCTAAGCGAGAAATATTATGAGCTTTGAAATAGAAATTATCCGGCTATATTTCCTAGTTGGATGCTGGTGGTGTTTCTTTTGGTTTGTGGGAAATGTGGAGTAAGACCCCATACCCCACCCCTCAAATCTATGAGCTGCCCTAGTACCACTCAGTGAAGGCATTTGAGTTCAACTAGTAGAACATGGTCTCATAAGCGGATTATAAGCGCCAATGATAAATCAAAACCATCCCAACTATTGCGGTCACCGACTACTCACCACCAAAACCTCCAACAAACTAGTAGAAGCTGGTAAGCGCATTACCTGGTAGGGTGTGATAAATACTATTGCGCTTTATAAATAACTAAGTCGCAACATTAATAGTAATAGTGTTGCGACTTAGTTTTTACTCCAGTGGTAGGCCGATCCAAATTTTTCTGATCACACCCAATGCAAGAGTCACCCTCCCTAGTCCCCGACCATTATCAGAACTACAACATATTACAATCTAATTCCGGTGCTAAAACGCCCTATAACCGTGAGAATGAATATCACAAAATAGGTGCTTTGAGGATAAAAAATTTTTTTCGGAAACTTAGGTTCCGGAAAAAATATTTTATCCTAAACCCTCCTCACAGACCTTTTTGAGAATGGTAACCAGATGAGCATTAACAGCCGATATATAGAACTAGGTTGTATTACAAGACGCTAAAGAATAGTTGTTATTAGTTAAAACTTAAAAATTAGACCCCAGCAACTAGTATTTTTATTTCAACATTAGTTGCTAAATTTGTTATTTAAAATACAAAAAAATTATCCTGAAAAATACTTGACAGGATAATAAATACGTATATATAGTGAAAAGCGTGAGGCCAAAGACTATCCGGCCTCACACCAAAAACAAAAACAAATTCAATTACCAACTAGGTTATCATGGATAACGCTCAAATACAAGAGAGGAAAGGGTTTCAAGAGATTGGAGCCAAAGATGAGCATAT
>NZ_JAAHFZ010000107.1:0-8665 GCF_010672795.1 Moorena sp. SIO1G6 | reverse complement strand
ATCAATTGAAGAATTAGAATGTTTGTTAAATCATCTTTTAAATGAAGGAGGGTTAATTATAAAATGGGTACGAAAAATAAAAAACAAAGGCAATGCTGTTATCACAGTTTAAATGCGCAACAGCTTATGAACCGGACCATTGTCCTGGACAATCACCCGGAGCCGACCGGTTTGATCGAGTTGTTGCTTGGCCTGACGAGCTTGTTCATCCATCATCGTGATGTAGCGCTCCCCGTTGAAACTGCCCACCACCAGTCCATAGACAAAGCTCACGCTTAGGTTGTAGCAATCCCAAAATGCTAATGCGTCTTCCTTTGCGGGCTGTCTGTTCAAGGCGCTTTTGCTCACCTCTAAAGAAATAGCTGTGTTCTACGGGCATCCACATACAAAATCCCGACTCATCGAGATAGAATAAGTCGATTTCTCCTACTGCCGCTGACCATTGCAACATCTCTAGGTCGGCTTGCTTGGTTGCCTTTTCTATAGGGTCTTGCTTCCCTCTGTGACTTTGGCGAGTACGCTTCCAAATCACCCCCTTTTTTTAAGCACTCGTCTGAGGTGATCCGGGCTCAACTTAACATGACGGTCATTAGCCAGCTTTTGGGCTAACTGTTTGCTATTGTAGGTGCGTTCCTCCTGGCGTAAGCAGGATTCTAGATATTCAATATCCTCAGGCTGCCAACGCTTCTGGGCTCCGGGTCTAGGAGCATCCCATAGTCCCCCCAAGCCTTTGTGTTGCCATCGATGAATGACCTCACGGACAGTTCGAACATTCCAGCCGAAATAGGCAGCAATTTTCTCTACATACAGGCCCTGATGGTTTAAACGAATTACTTGCGCTCGGTCTTTGACTCGCTGGGGAACCGTAGTGGCAGTGCGAAGTTCAAATAAAGTGCGCTCAAGTTCGGCACAGAGGAAAGATTCTTAAGCGTGCGCCCATAGTGAATGCTTCTTAGCATTGAAAGTATTATTGCTTTATTTAACTTAACATACCTGAGCTTTTCAAGCCCGACCTACTTAGCATTTCATTTTGAGTCAATAACCCCAACCTACTTCGTTGAGGTTGGGGCTTGAGAAGACAACCAACTTCTCTGGTTTGACTAGATCATATGAGCCGAATTTTGGGACGAACGTTTGAATGCTTCCCCAGTTCAAACCTCTTCAAAACTGTGTTGTCAGTTGCTGTTAGACAGGACATCTTAGATTCGGTGATCGTTCGCGTAGCGTGGCCTACGGCCAGGGGACGAGTTTTAACTCAAATACTTTTCTCGTGAGGTTTATCACCATGTTACGAGTACCAGTAATTTCGCCCGACGGCAAACCACTAATGCCTACAAAAGCCTCTCGTGCTCGCCGGTGGATCAAAAAAGGTTTGGCTACTATTCATCAGAATGACTTAGGTCTTTTTGCTGTTCAATTAATTAACCAACCGTCTGGAGAGAAGACTCAGGATATCGCTGTTGGTATTGACCCAGGCAAAAGGTTTTCTGGTATTGCTGTCCAGTCAAACAGGGCTACTCTTTGGACTGGTCATTTAGTTCTGCCATATAAAAAGGTTCGCGTACGTATGGATACTCGGCGAATGATGAGAAGAACTCGTAGAAGTCGTCGAATAAACCGAAAGGTACCTTATTCACAAAGGTCTCACCGGCAAAAACGATTTGATAATCGAACAAACAAAAAAATACCTCCCTCTATTCGGGCAAACCGTCAACTAGAGCAACGTGTGATCAAAGAACTTAATTCTTTGTACCCAGTGAAATCTATCGTTTATGAGGTAGTTAAGGCTAGAGGAAATAAAGGGTTTTCACCTGTAATGGTAGGTCAGTATTGGTCAATATCCCAGCTAGAAAAAATAGCTCCAGTTACTCAAAAGCAAGGCTGGGAGACTGCTCTTAAAAGAGAGGCTTTGGGATTAATCAAAGACAAAGCTGATAAAAGTCGGCAAACCATTAACACTCATGGGGTAGATGGAATAGCTTTAGCCGCCACTCATTTCTCTAGTCGGAAAAACTATTATCACAACAGAGGCAAATTAAGTGTCCCTAAGAACTGTGATGTAACTAATGCTGTTTTCTCTGTAGTCAAACGTGCCCCTATAAGTCGTCGTCAATTGCATCTACTACAGTTTTCAAAAGGTGGTAAACGGCGTAAATATGGTGGAACGACTACTCACCACGGGTTCCGAAAAGGGGACTATGTCGAAGCTGTTAAAGCCAAGATAATTTCGCGAGGTTGGGTAAGCGGAGAAACCGTTAAACAAGTTTCTGTTAGTGATGCTAACTGGAAAAGAATCGGACAATTTACAGCCCGAAAAGTCCGACTCCTAAAACGTGCAACGGGCTTAATTGTAAACCACTAGTTGAAGGCGCGGCTTTCCTCCCCACCCTGAACGTTCGCGCAGCGTGGCCTACGGCCAGGGATGGGGTATCCAGCCGCGAAGATTTGATGAAAGAATTTGGGTTCTGAAACTAAAAACTTCCAAGCCTCAGGGCTTAATAGTACTTTTGTTCTTACAAAACTGACCTGCTCCCAAGCGGTGCGCGTTCACGCTTGTCGGGAACGCGCACCAAAAGGGATGTTGCCAAACTTACGCCCAAATTAAAGCAAAAACTTAAAACAATGATTCAGGACACGATCAGTATAAATCCTTATGCTGGTAAAAAGCTGGTGGGCAATCTTGCTGGTTTCTTTTCTATGGGTTTAAGTTATAAAGATAGAATTATTGACACAATTGACAATGAGCATAAGCTGATCTATATTCACCGCGCCAAAACTCATTATTGAGAATAAAATAATGGTATTGCATAGTGCGTTCGCGTAGCATGACCTTTCGGACAAAGCCCGACGCTGCGCGAACGGTCAATCCCCTGCTCTTGTAGTGCGATCGCATATTTTGTAGGCGGAGCTGATCCCATCAAGTAAGGGAATTATCCCGTAAGCATTCAGCTATCAGCCGTCAGGCGTCAGCTCTGTGGCACAGGCTTCGTGGGACAGGCTTCGACGCTGGGACTTTCGTGACTATTAAACCAATGCTTACTTGTTGTCTTGATTATTGCGCGAGTGGGGGAAACCACGGCAATAGCGAGTGGGGGGGACCCCCAAGACCGTAATGGTGCGTTTGACCCGTAATTAAATTCGCCACGGGTCGCACCTCTGCATCGCTTATTCAAAAGCTGAGAGCTCAGAGATGATAGCTGATAGCTGATAGCTGATAGCTGATAGCTGATAGCTGATAGCTGAATGCTTACATTACCCCTTCACTGTAAGTACTATATAGTTAAGAAAAATACAAGGTGTTAGTTATGACAGATAAGAAACTGGTATTTGAACGCATTACCTTTGATCCCCAAATAATGGGAGGACGTGCTTGTGTTCGAGGCATGAGGATTACAGTATCTTTAGTGCTAAGTTTGGTAGCCGACGGTATGGATGTCAACGAAATTCTTGAAGCTTATCCCTATCTAGAAGCAGAAGATATTAAAGCTAGTCTTCTGTATGCAGCATTTTTGGCTAGTGAGCAAGTTCGGCCTTTCAGTGGAAGTGCCGCATGAAGTTTTTAGCAGATATGGGTGTCTCTCCTTTAACTGTTCAATTACTGCGTCAACAGGGATATGATACGGTACATCTTTACGAACAAGGATTAGAACGGCTCTTAGATGCTTTGATTCTGGAAAAGGCAAGGCAAGAGGAGCGCATTGTTTTAACTTTTGACTTGGATTTTGGTGATCTATTGGCAGCAAGTTCTGCTTTGCTGCCTAGTGTGATCATATTTCGCTTGAAGAATACAAATCCTGCAAGTGTTGGTGCAAGATTGCTGGCGGTGCTGGCTGAGTGTGGGGAAGATTTGGAAGCAGGTGCAATTATCACGGTGGATGATACTCGTTACCGACTGCGACGACTGCCAATTTGAGCAGATCTTGTAGGGTGCGAAGCACGAAAGTGTAACGCACCGAAATTCAACCCAACCGCCCAATTAAAACAACAAATAAAAATAAAAAAAATCCAATATTAACCCCTGATTGCCCTGTGTTAAAATGCTCGATAGCTAGATTACGCAATTAAAAAAACGTTTTACCAAATCATTACAAATTGCCATGGAAATCCAAGACTACTTCGACTTCCTAGCCTCTGACGACATTCGCATCAAAGGTAGCCGCATTGGTATCGAAAGCGTCCTCTACGAATATATCTATCGCGCCAGAACCCCTGAAGAAATTACCCAACAATTTGAGACAATTACCCTGTCTTGATGCAGTCGCTCATGGGGGAAACCCCCAAGACCGCGCTGCATCGCTAGAACAAGTCCATGGCACTATTCTCTACTATCTACACAACAAAGAAGAGGTTAGCACTTACTTAGCTGACTGGCTAGAGTTTTGCCGCCAACAACGAGAAGAACAAAAACAGAATCCTTCTGCTGCACGGCAAAGGTTCCGGCAATTGAACAAATGTGCGACGCATTCCCCCACCTGGGCGTAGGCCACGCTACGCGAACGCCCAGGTGGGGGTTAAGGAGCAAACTAATTAATCGTCATAGCCAAGGTTCTCTATATACTGCTTCAGAACAGAAAGCGGTGCGCCTCCACATGACACAGCACTAAATCCTCTTTTCCAGAAGACAGGCTTCCAGTAATAGGGAGCCAATTCTTTTTTTTGCATATCTTTTTCTAATTTCTCTGCTAGTCACCGTTTTGAGGGTATTGCAAAGCTTGGAAATTGACACCTTAGGGGCTAGGTCAATCAGAAGATGGATGTGATCATTTTCCCCTAGGTCGGCCTTGGCATCCTCAAGAATACAGTCATTTTTTTCACAAATACTTTTGACCAGATCTTTGATGTCTTCTTATATGTTTCCTGTAATCACTGGGTGGCGGTATTTTGTCACAAACACTATATGAATCTTGATTAGCGAAACCGTCTGTGCAAAAGAGCGGAAAGAGGTTGACATGTTTAATCACTATGATTTAATCTGGTGACATACTAGCAATTCAGTTGAGCCTGTGAAGACGCCAGCCAAAATCATTCGCACCGATAAGTGGACTCTTAACCCGACTGCCAAACAGCGCTTTTTGTTTGGTGAGACGGTGAAGGTGTACCGCCAGGCTTGTCGATATTTGGTTGGTATTATTTATATTCACTGGGGCGAATTGGGCGAGTTAACTGCTGACCAGCTAACTCCTGCTGTTGAGGGATTGATGCACAAAACAGCCAAGCGACCCAAAATAAAATATCCTCAATTCAACAAAACTTTCCATAAATTTCCTAGTTACTACCGTCGAGCAGCAATTGCATTCGCAGCTGGACAGGTTAGCAGCTATGCAACTCGATACCGTGAATGGCAATCTGGCGTCCGAAAAAGGAAAGATAGCAAGCCACCAAGATTAAATGCTGATACTGGTTGCTATCCAGCTTTGTATAAAGGTCAATGCTATAAGCTGCATGGTTTTGACCAAGTCGAAATCAAAGTCTTCAATGGTTTAGATTGGATTTGGACTACAGTTCAGATAACTGGATTAAGAGAGCGCCACGCCTGTGCCACTAACAAGATGATGTCCCCTTCATTGATCTTCAATGATAGGTATTGTCATCTATCTGTTCCATTTACTTGTAAACCAGAAAAACGCAAACCAAGATCTAACGTAACTGCGGTAGACTTGGGTATTAATACAACTGCTACCATAGCAGTTGTAACCCACAGCGGTACTGTAATCCACCGTGAGTTTATTCATCCTGGAAGAGACATAGACCGCAGAGATAAACGACTGAAATCCGTATCCTTAAGGGCATCAAAGACAATGGGAAAAGGAGGAAAACTGCACAAAGGTTTTTGCTCCAAGACCTACCAAAAATGCCAAAGAATTAACAACCAGATTGGCCACATTGTTTCTAAGGGAATTGTTGAGATTGCTGAAAAGTTTAATTCTGAAGCGATTGTATTTGAGAATCTTAAAGGATGGAAGCCAAAGGGCGGAAGGAAACGCTCCAATTTAAGGCAAAGATTTCACGGATGGCTCAAAGCAAAGATTCGTGATTTTACGGAAATGAAATGGGCTGAACTTGGAGGCAAAGTTATAGAGGTCGTGGCGGCTTACACCTCAAAACTTGCCTATGATGGTTCTGGTACGGTTAAACGAAATTCAAAGAATTATACCCTAGCAACCTTCCCTTCAGCTAAGCGATTCAATGCCGACCTTAATGGCGCTTACAACATTGGTGCTAGAGGTGTACTTAAGCTCGTTCGCAGAAATGACAACGAGGGTCGTTCCAGCAAAAGTCCTGGACGACCGCCTAGAAGCTGGGCTTGTCTATGTGACCTGTGGACGCTTCGTAGTTCCAGGTTAGCATAGGACACCACCACCTCGTTCAGGTGGTGGAAGCTTCATAGCAGAAGCCGCTCTGGAGCGAGTCATTAATCCTAGTAGGGTGGGCAGTGCCTACCAACGCCCTTTGCAAGCTTGATTATCTGTCTGGTGCACTGCCCACCCTACATCTGATAGCTGATAGCTGACAGCTGAATGCTTACCTCTAACTAACCATCACACGCCGATTGTACTCCTCAACCAACTGAGCCTCATGTTCACCATGGAAAAATGACAGCAGAGCAAACCGTCGTCCTTTAATAACATCTGTAACCTCGTGAAGCAGGGAACAGGAAAAAATCAAAGCACTGCCTGTTTCCGGCTGATATAAATCCAATCCGTATTCTGGAAATCTTAAACAGCCCCCTTCATAGTCTTCCACATTCAAATTAATAGTCATAGCAAAGCGACGATAGGCAGTTCCTTCCGTAGCATCATCCCGATGGGGTCGAAAATATCCGCCAGTATTAGCATCATAGCAACCAATCCGAAAACTCTCAAATCGAGTAATTTCAAAATGAAAGGCTTTCTTGATTGCAGGGCGAACCTGTTGACGGATGAAATATCTTAAACGTTGATGGGTTTCCCCTTCTTGAAGAAAATGGTCTCTGCGTCTTTTATAATCATCGTCCTCAATGGGAGTCAATTCTCCCTTATGCTCAATCATTGAATAGGACTCTTGATTCCCTTCAGTTTCCCAAATATTAATTAGGGTTTGACAAAACTCTCTATCCAAGACATTAGGAATAAATAAAACTGGCGCTTGATTAGTAATTTTACGGGGAGCTTCTGGAGATTTATTCATTATAGTTAATTAATTAAATAATAAAGGGAGTAGGGAGTAGGGAGTAGGTAAGAGGTAAGAGGTAAGAGGTAAGAGGTAAGAGGTAATAGCTAATAGCTAATAGCTAATAGGCAGGGCTATTTCATTCTAAAAAGTGCCAAAATATGCTTAAGCCCAAATTGGCATTTTCTTTGTGCTTGAGCCATGTTGTCAAACCCTGCATCTCGATAAAGATTCAGAGCTAAATTACGAGCGATCGCCCAAATTTGTACCAGAGGAGTTGTCCTGATACGAGATTTATCTTCACCCTGAGTGACATCTCTGACATAATGAACTTTGTTCTCTACGCCCCAATAGCCTCGAATCCGCTTGGCAAATTGTTCAGCCGTTTCTTTCAAGTCAGAGATATAGTATCGGATCTGGGTCTGATCAGTATTTGTAGTAATCCGTCGGGACTGAACTTGAATCACGGTAGCTAATCCAGGCCAAGAAGGCAAACCTTGGGTAACTTGGCAAATACTAACACTTCGTTTTTCTATTCGACCGTGTCCTTTATTGATCTGTTCAAAAGATTGCTGAGGAACGAACTGCTGTTGGGCGGCTGCAAAAAGTTTTGGTTGGTTCCCTTTAAGGGCTGCTATATAGTGATTCCCACTATCGATGATCAGCTGACAAGTTTTTTTTGGGTGTTTATGGCATCAAAGGCAAAAACCACGCCTTTGAGTGCTAGTGCTTTGATCAACTCTGGCACTGCCTTAATCTCATTCGTTTTTTTGACAACCATATCAGGCTTGAGAATTAATCCTCTCTCTACCAAGTAGGCACTCACTAACATAATTGCGGGATGGCGATCGCAATGTGGATTGTCTTGTTCGACCATAAATGACCCTCTCAAAACTTTCCCATCTACCCCTAAAGTCTCTCCCGCTTCCGGAGTGATCTCGAAAAAGCAAGCGAGCCTTGCTGAATAATCTGAGTAATCCATATTCAGTAACACTCGGCGGATTGTGCTGTATGATGGCAGTCGGTTGACTTGAAACAATTGGCTCAACTCCTCACGATTGTTTCAATCCAATCAGCGTACGCTAAAAATCCTTTATTCCCTGCAGCGACTGCTAGGGTAAAGATAGCCAGACATAGAGCCATTGAGTGTCAACATCCGCTGCCCTCTACGAGCATCTGGTAAATCAGAAAAGGCTTCTAAAATAGCAATTTGACCCATCGATGTTGATTCTCTTGTGCCCTTGTGCCGGGAGCCGGTCTGGCATTGCAGAACAAATGAACTATGTACCATCAGAGCAAGCTTAAACCCATGAGGGGGCATTATATTTAGTACAAATGTTCTGCCTAAGCGACATCCTCCCTCTTGTGCCTTAGCATCTTATCTTACCATAGACCTCTTGCAAAAGTCCAATAAAAAAGATATAAATGGGTCAGTATAAGGGAAAATAATGACCTATCAAAAAGTTAAAGATTTAACTAACCAGGAGTTCAAACGCCTTTGTGGGGTAAGAATTGA
>NZ_JAAHFZ010000106.1:0-9166 GCF_010672795.1 Moorena sp. SIO1G6 | reverse complement strand
TTGTCTCCTCAAGGGGTGGGTTTTCACCACCATCCAGGAAATAGTTAGGATTTCGGGGTTATCCCCGCGAATCCCTTAACTCATACCCCTCTAGTTTCTAGAGGCTCCTAGCTAAAACGAGCCGCACACTGCTCTGAATTGTACTGAGAGACTTACGCTGCCTATCTGTAATCGAACCATACACTTCCTCTTGCAAAGCTTCTGATAAACCAAGAATAGCGTTGAGGGGAGTACGTAATTCATGACTCATGCTAGCAAGAAACTCGTCTTTGAGACGAGTAGCCCGTTCTAACTGGGCATTAGCCAGAGCGAGTCTTTGATGATTTTGCTGCATCTGCTCTTCAGCCTGTTTGCGCTGTGTAATATCTCGACAGACACGGATTAAACCACCATCCTCAAGTAACGTTAGAGAAAATTCCTCAGCAAATATGCTACCATCCTTGCGCACGGCCGTAGCTTCTCCACTCCATTTTCCTGTTTTAAACAATTGGGGAAAAACTGACTTCTCAATACGCTCAATTTCTTCTGGTGGATAAATTATATGCCATTGCCGACCCACCAGTTGATCCGGTTGAGTGTAGCCAAACAGTTCCAGGTGAGTCTGATTGAGGTAAAAGTATTCACCTGCTGGATTAACTAATGCTATGCCATCAGTAGCTGCTTCTAGAGCTGTTAACTGACTTTTGAGAGCTTCTTCTGCTTTTTTACGCTCTGAAATATCGGTGTGAGAACCTGCTATGCGATAAGGCTTACCTGTTTTATCCCACAGCGCCGCTCCACGAGTCAGCAGCCAACGGTAGGAGCCATCTTTGTGTAAAGCACGGAACTCTTCTTGATACTGAAAAAGCTTGCCCTCTAGGTAATTATTAAAACTGAGTAAGGTTTGCTCTAAGTCGTCTGGGTGAATAATCTGTGTCCAGGATTCAAACGTATTGGTAATTTCATCATCTTTATACCCCAACATACTCTTCCAACGAGGGGATAAATACATTTCACCGGTTTGGAGATTGCAATCCCAAATCCCGTCGTTTACTCCTTCTACAGCTAAAGCAAATCGCTCTTTACTATCCTGAAGTTCCTGCTGAGCCTGTTTTCGTTGTTCTTCTACACCAATAGCGCTGGCAATCAGGTTAAGCAGTTGTTTGTCTTCTGTACTTGGTTCTACCTGCTGCTGATACAAAACACAAAGGGAACCCATTACCTTTTTGTTCCATTTGACCGCAATACCGATGTAAGTACACAGATTATAAGCCGTAATGTTGGGATCAGTTTGAGCATAAGCTGTATTCTGGAGATCCTGCTTGACCACTGACTCATCAGTTCCTTGTCGGATCACGTCGTAGCAAATACGTCCTTTTGCGCTATCCATAGTCGGGTAATCTGGCGGGACTTGCCACTGTCCTAATGTCACCAGTTGATTGTATTCCAGGCAATTATAGAGAGCGAAACTAGCATTGAGTAATTGCCCACAAACGGCTACCAGATGATTAATATTTTTGTCGGGATTGCTACCAAAGTTAAGAAAGCATTCATTAAGTTTTGCCAGTCGGTCTTCAAGTTGCTTCCGATGAGTCAAGTCTCGAATAACCCCCACAATATAGGGATTATTTTTGGAATCGAAAAAACGAGTTTTTTTGGTAGAAATGAAATGAATAATACCGTTAGCATCAGTAAAGTATTCTTCATTTTCATTAACCACACCATTATTCATGACGAGTTGATCGGTTTTTCTAAAAACCTCAGCTTCTTCTGATCGGAAAAACTCATAATCTGACTGACCTAATAGTTGCTCTCTAGAATATCCGATAAACTCACAAAAGCTATCATTAAAGAATTTCCAATTATAATCTCTATCTTTTACAAAAATTGGATCAGATACTGCATTTATGATGTTATTTATAAAGTCTTTTGTTGCGGCAAGTTCTGTATTAGCTACTTCCAGTTCCAAGGCATGATTACTCAACTCTTGATTGAGCTGAGTAACTTGGGCTTCTACTTGCTTTCTCTGGGTGATATCTCGGAAATACCAGATTATAGCATAGTAATCACTAGCTTCAGACACCACAGAGCCAGAGTAACGGTCAAAAATCCGACCATCATTCAAGTAAATTTCATCACGACTTACTTCCCTGGGATGTTCAGACAGATACTTCAGCCTGTGGATAAATTCTTTGGGTTTATTTAGCTTAGATAGGACACTTTTCAAAAGTTTTTGGTCATCACCAGAGTTGAGAATCTCCTCTGGGATATTCCACATCTGACCAAAACGGCGATTGTGCCATAGGATTTTTTGGTTTTCATCAATAACTAATATACCATCAATTGATGCCTCTTGTTGAGCCCTTAACAGAAAGTTAGTTCTTTTTAGTAAATTTTCTCCCTGTTTACGCTCGGTAATATCGCGAGCAATAACACAGTTGTATTCTTGATAATTAAACTGTAAATAATTAAGCACAATTTCTACAGTAAATTCTCGCCCGTATTTAGTGCGATGTACTGAATCTTGCTTAAAAGAACCTTGCTGTTTCAGGTTTGCCCAAAACCGCGACCAGTTATCTTTTGACAGTAAGGTATCGATATCATAAACGTGCAAGGTCAGTAGTTCTTCACGGCAGTAGCCAAGGAAATCACAAGCAGCTTCATTGACATAACAAAATCCGCCATCTTGTTTTGATAAAAAAACTGCATCCCCTACCCGATCCAGAGAAAAATCGATCAGCTTTAGTGTTTCCAGAGTAAGGAGACGTTCTGCAATCTCTTGCTGCAATTGACTGTTTAGTCGTGATTGCTGAGCTGCATAACGTTCCCTTTGCTTAAAAACAGTCAACAGACTGTCAGCCATAGGATTGAAATTGATAGTAAGTTGCCCTACTTCATCTTTCGTCCACACCTCGACTCGCGCTTCCAAATTGCCAGCAGCAAATTCTTGGGTAGTTTTTTGTAGTTGCTTGAGTGGTTTAGCAATTGCTCGTCCAAGCAAGATAGCCAAGAAGACATCTGCGATTAAGGCAATAGCAAGGACGGTCAGCTCAAGTTCTAAATTATTCCTAAGAAATTGATTGAAGGAGGATCCAGTAGTTCCTCTGACTAACACTACGGTCGCTTCACTATCAAAATTAGTTAGAGCTTTAGCGACTATAGTGTAAGATTGTTTACCCAAGGTTTGCCGTGTGTAAACTACCTCTGATGTTTGGGCAACTGCTTTCTCCAACAGGGACCCGTTTACTAAATCTAAACTCGATTCCCCTTGCTCTAAATCTTTAACATCACTGTTATCCAAAGTAGCAGTGGCTAAGTTAAATTCCCCCGAACTCTGACGATAGTAGATTGCACTATAGCCTTTGTCAACCCCCCGCAGAGTGGTCTGAACTATGGGCAATTTGCCATTGACCAGGTCACCAGATACCAAGACAGCTACAATACTTCCAGTCTCTGGGTTCGTGACTGGAGTGAGTGTGTAACGAATTAGGGAGTCTTGTTCAACAAAACCATTCGGTAGCTGAGGTGACTCCTTAGCTAACTCAACCCAGCTGACAATTTGACTGGTCCCAATCGCCGTTCGATTCTGGAAAACTTGACTGACTAATTGATTAGGATTAAACCTCTCTCCTGTCCGGTCAGCGTTGGCATTAGCAATAATCTTGCCATTGGTACCTACTAAAGTCCCATATTCAATGTTGCGGGCTTTAATTTCGTTCCTCAGAACCCGTCTGACTTCAGCCTTGAGGGTTGGTTTTATGGGCTGACCAGAATGATCAGCGATCGCAGCAGCAATGATGGCAGCATTATCGGCTTGACCACGGAAGCCCAGCTTAGTTTGCTCAATTTGAGAATTGTAGTTGGTCTCGGTGATTGCTAATTCAGACTCAGCTTGGTCTCGTAGTTCGATTTGCCCTCCTGTTAGGATCATTGAAGCAGCGACGCCGAAGAATCCAATCAGAGAAATTAGCTCAGAGGCAAACAAACCAGTAAGCAGCTTACTACTTAGTGGTAAGTTATAAAACCACTGTAGGCAGCCTAACCGAATGTCTTGGGAAGGGTTAGGGAAAGATGGAGAATCTTGCATAATCCAGGGAAAGTTGCTTGCTGGCAAAGCATTTTCGTGCGTCTGTAACTGGTATCCAATCCGGTAGTGCCGATTTGCTGCGGGCAATCGTGGAAACAGCATAGTGTAGATAAATCAACGTAGATAAATCAACAGATTGCCCATGCTTGTTCGCTACGATACCACCGGAATCGATATGACACCATTGTTGCTTTGTTGATTTAGCCCCGTCATGGAGGATTCTGCTGAAGTTTTAATTTAAAGACTGTCGGTGATAACACGGAAATAACAGCTGAAATCTCAAGCTAGAGCCTCGGTTAATGTAATAATAGAAGTTGACAAATTTATAGATATATGCATCAAGAGGTGCGACCCGTGGCGAATTTAATTCCCCAGTTCAGGAAATGGGCAAGTTTCTGGTGTAGGTTTCTATGGGACTCTCTATTGTCCTGGTAGCAAAACCTGCCCTAAACCCTCTATTGGACTTAAAGTGAGATCTTGCACCATTGTCATTCATCCTAGGGTGGGCAGTGCCTACCAACGTGGTTTGCAAGCTTCATTATCTGTCTGATGCACTGCCCACCCTACATGAACTAAACTATTGGACTTAAAGTGAGATCTTGCACCATTGTCATTCATCCTAGGGTGGGCAGTGCCTACCAACGTGGTTTGCAAGCTTCATTATCTGTCTGATGCACTGCCCACCCTACATGAACTATTGGACTTAAACACCGAGTTATTGTATATGTACTTGTGTATACTTATTTAATAAAAAGCAAAAGATAGATAAAAAACTATAAATTTATTAGAGAGGCCTATACTCAGCGTGAGTCAGCATCAACTTGTATCTCCTGAACAGCGGTCTAATGAACCCCAAAGGTACTATGATCCACAAGCGATCGCGCGCTACTACCGTTCCAGACCTTGGGTAGTGATTTGGCGTTGCCTGAGGATTGTCTGGGGTTTCGCTAGCTTTGTTTTTAGTTTTAAGTTAGACCAATGGGGCAACCGGACTGAGCAAAATAAGTTAAAACGAGCCACACAGCTACGGGAACTTCTGACTAACCTCGGTCCAACCTTTATTAAAGTCGGACAAGCTCTTTCCACCCGCCCTGACTTGATTCGGCAAGATTTTCTAGATGAACTGATCAAACTACAAGACCAGCTACCTCCCTTTGACAATGCGATCGCATTGTCCATAATCGAGCAAGAGTTAGGGCGCTCTATCCAAACACTCTTTAGCCAAATTTCCCCAAGACCTGTAGCAGCCGCTAGTCTCGGTCAAGTCTATCGCGCTAAACTTCACACTGGTGAAGAGGTGGCGGTTAAGGTACAACGTCCTAATTTACGCCCTATCCTCACCCTAGATCTTTATTTGATGCGCTGGGCAGCTAGCTGGATTGCTCCCTGGTTACCACTCAATCTCGGTCATGACCTAACTTTGATTGTAGATGAATTTGGCACTAAGCTCTTTGAGGAGATTAATTATCTCAATGAAGGTCGCAATGCCGAACGGTTTGCTCTAAACTTCCAAGACGACCCCACTGTGAAGGTTCCAGCAATATACTGGCGCTACAGCAGTATCCGTGTGCTGACCCTAGAGTGGATTGATGGCTTCAAGTTAACAGACACAGAACGTATTGAAGCCGCAGGACTAGACACCGCAACCTTGATTAAAACCGGTGTCACCTCTGGTTTACGTCAGTTGTTAGAGCATGGCTTTTTCCATGCTGATCCTCATCCAGGTAACTTATTTGCCCTTCCGGATGGACGCATGGGCTATATTGACTTTGGTATGATGGATCAGTTAGATCAGGACACCAAAGAAACTCTTGTCAGCTGTGTCGTTGATCTAATTAATAAAGATTATCAATCATTAGCCCAGGCTTTTGTTAAATTAGGTTTCCTAGCACCCAACACAGATATCCAGCCGATTATCCCAGCCTTAGAAGCAGTGTTGGGAGAAGCAATGGGTGAAAGTGTCGGAGATTTCAACTTCAAGACGATCACAGATCAGTTCTCAGAGTTGATGTATGACTATCCTTTCCGGGTACCAGCCAAGTTTTCCTTAATTATCCGTTCTCTGGTGACTCAGGAAGGACTCGCACTGACCTTAGATCCGAATTTCAAAATTGTCGAGGTTTCCTACCCCTATGTAGCTCAGCGTCTGCTTACCGGTGAAACCCCACAAATGCGGCGGCGTTTGATTGAGGTGTTGTTCAAAGACGGTAAATTCCAGTGGGAACGACTGGAAAATATGATTGCGATCGCTCGGTCTGATCAGAACTTTGATTTGCTCCCAACCGCTCAACTTGGTTTGCAGTATCTCTTGTCTGAGGAAGGTCAGTTTCTGCGACGTGAACTGTTGTTAGCGTTAACCGAAGATGACCAACTCCATGGAGCAGAAATTCAGAGTCTGTGGAACTTAGTCAAAGATGATTTACCACCAGGACGTTTATTCAATGTAGCTTTGAATGCACTAAGTACTATTTCCAGTGATGGGATTGGGGCTATTTTACCAAAAGCTCCTGCTGTTACTAGCAAATAGTATCTCAGAGCAACTGGCCTATAAGGATATTCCTGATCATGACTACATACTACTGACTATTGACTACTTGTTGTTATTGTAATTAACGCTGGTTGCCAACCGCTTAAAATTTGGTGGGGTTATAGCGCGGATAAAAATTATTGCTGCGCCTAACCCACCTTATGAAACGATAAGATGATATTGAACACAACTACCGGATAGCATTCGCCGCTTTAGCAATCCGTGTCGGAATTGTGATAATTTTTGATGGCATATTCCCTACTCCCTGTTCCCTGTTCCCTGTTCCCTATTCCCTATTCCCTTTGCTATTGGATAAGGTGTCATTCTTTGTCATAATCTTCACAGGCAGTAAAACCATGAAGATTAGGAGTTATTTGTGTATAATTTTTGGCCAGACCCACCGTATTTTTTGTTAATTTTTGGTTTGTTTGCTGGGATTACCTGTGGGCTAGCTTTTGAAGCTACACTCAAAGAAAAAGTACAGGAATGGTATAAGACCAAATCCAGTCAAACCCTGGCTGAAATTAAAGGAATCCAGTTACTGCTCCCATTTCTGGGAATTGCTGTTGGGATTTGCCTGTTTCTAGCCTCTGGGTTAGGAATTTTTGCCTTGCCTTATTGGTTGTGTTACTCAATCTCCATACCTATGACCTTATTTATTAGTGGGCTAGTTTGGTCACAACTCGGTAACGTGTTGATTCAGTTAGAGCGAGGTGGTTCCAAAGCTCTAGATTTAGATTCCTGGGAATAGATATAAACCGGCTAATCAGCTATCAGTTGTCAGTTATAGCGCTACGCGCAATGGCTTTAGGAATCCCCCCTAACCCCCCTTATTAAGGGGGGCGGGCAAGAGGCAAGAGTTTACTACAACAGCGCAGGTGAGCTTGACCCATTAAGAATTTAATTTCGACACGGGCCGCACTTTTTCAGCTTGTATCAATCTCCGAACCTTAATGAGTAGTGCTATATTAGCTTATGGGCTACGCGCACGCTACGCGAACAGCTTTCTGCATATGCGCTATGGGCATATGCAGGGTAAGCTCATCTAAATTCGTATCATAAACTACAGATAAAAGTTTTTTGATAGTATCACAAACCTAAAATAGGCTGGGTCAATGTCAATAATAACTATTTATTCTCAATAATTTCGAGAGGAGTGAGAATGTGATTTGAGAAATCTGAAAAATCCTAATCGTCATCGCAATTGTTTCTTCTTTCTTGTTCAAAATACGTTGAAAGTTCCGCTTAAGTAGAAGATATGTACTGATTTATACCTCAATTTTTTTCAATCTTCATAAAAATTGGTTTAACTAGATTTTTTTCAGTTATAATTTCTACCAAATTAGATGAGCTTACCCTGGATAATGGCTGACGATCGCGCTTAACTAAGTGCCATTCCCTTATATCGAACTCAGGTACGGAAGAGGCGTGTTTCTTTGACAATCAATGGTAATATAATAAATGATATCCCCTTGCTTAATCTTGGGGCACTCAAACTGAATATTTAAAACCCAGTCCCATTGTCAGTTTGGTTGAGTGATGGGAGCTGGGTGCATCAAAACACATAATGCATCTCCAATTTGGCAAATCCATCGCTCAAACTAACGAGAAGAATAGGGTTTCAAAGCATAAATTGAAAGTGTTATGTTCAAAAATGGTATGTTCTCCGGTTAAAGAGATACAATGTTACTCGTTGTTGACAAAAAAAAACTGACATGAAGAAAGTCCTAAAGAAAGAATTCCAAGTTAAATCTGTATCATTATCTGGTAAAAATGTAGAAATAGTTTGGCAGGATAATTGCAAGAGTTCATTTGACCTGAATTGGTTACAAATGTCCACACGCAGCAGTAAAAAATTTTCTGCTGACTCCTATGAATATACTGACTGCCCAATATATAATACATTTCAAGAAGTTGCTGTGGATAAAGTTCAACTAAGCAACAATAAAATTTTGATTGATTTAGGAAGTGGTATAGAGGAAATCGATGCTTCTTGGTTACGTGCTCAAGATGCTACTGTATCGTATTCTTTACCGGCTTTCGAGGATAAAGTTCAATGGTCTAACTCATTTAGTATCCTAGAACATTCATACGATGAGGCAATTGAATCCAATCAGTGGATTAGTGACTTAGATAAGTTTGGTATAGTAACAATTAAAGGTGTAAGTCCAGATGATCTAGAGGAAAAACTTGACAAAATTACTAAGAAAGTCGGTGTGTTACGGAGAAGATTCCACCCTACAGATATTAACGTAATAGAACCAAAACCTAATAACATAAGCCTAGATAAAGCATATACTGGTGGAACTCTTGAGTATCATACCGATGCTCCTTATTATGATTTACCGCCCAAAATAGCATTTCTTGCCTGTAAAAAACTTGAAGGAGAGCCTCCCATAAATTACTTCTGCGATGGGTTTAAAGCTGCATCTGAATTGAAAGAAACCTGGGGGGGCGACATGAGAGCTAAAAAGTAGACTGTATAAGCTTCATAGCTCTCATACCTCGTAAATAATTATCGAGCTTATGACGACTTAAACGCATCAAAGCATAAACTAATTCCCAACATTTAT
>NZ_JAAHFZ010000105.1:0-9347 GCF_010672795.1 Moorena sp. SIO1G6 | reverse complement strand
GGTACTGACCCCGAGCCTGGTAGCAGCGACTCGGGGAGGAACATATTTAATTTGTTCATTCATTGACACATCTTGTTCAGTAAAGTTAGATTATCCAACAAGATGTCGGAAAATGTCAAATATGTCGGAAAAAATATTTATCAGGACGTAACTCCCCTGTAGCTTCTTTAACAAAAGACATACCTAAGCGCGCCATCATTTCTTTGTCCACAGGTGCTAACCCTTGAGGCGGAATATAAAGGGTTGAAACCTCAGTAACACTGCTTTGTGGTAGCTTGGACAGAGGAATACGCTGGATAACTGGTTTGCAAACTGGATAATAAACTGCTGCTTCGTAAACAATCACTTCATGGTCACCTCCATAATGTGTCTTTAAGACCTCGGTCAATATGGTTAGAGGACGAAACTGTTCCTCCGGTTTATAAAAACCGAGATTGCCAACCATGGCAATCTGCCACAAAATCAAGGGGCTAGTGGGGTCAAATTTACGCCGTCGAATCAAAAAGTCCGTTGCTTCAAAACTTTGACACCCGTTTCGACCAGGATCGACACCAAGGTCAGCAAATAAGCAATCTTCCGCAGAAATTCCAGGTAGCATCTGTGCTCTGAAGCCTTCACGATGTGCCTGTTTAATAGCTGCCTGCACTGGATTGGCAAAAACCCCAGGATGACCGTAAAACACAGCACAGACATTCAGCCCCTTACGAACTTCTGTCAATATTTTTTCGGTCATTTCTTGATAAGTCTGTCTGCGCCATTGATTGTTCCGGTTATATGGCAAAGGTTCTGCTGTGGCATTCAATTCTTTGAGCCATTTAGCGGTTACTGGGTCAGCCAACGCATATAAAACCTTGTCCGCTTGTTCTATCCAGGCTTTCGCCCCCAAGGTCAGATGACTTACCAATTGAATCCCCGTACCGACAATAGTTAAAGAGCCAGTTTCCAAATTCAATTTACTCTTCAGCTTAGAATCGGAGTTTTTGATCATCAGAGTAACAGACACAAGACACAGACATTTAAGGTAAGCTATCAGCTATCAGCTTTCAGCATTCAGCATTCAGCTTTCAGCTTTCAGCTTTCAGCTTTCAGCATTCAGCTTTCAGCTTTCAGCTTTCAGCTTTCAGCTTATGCTATGATGGGAACGCTACACCGAACAGCTTTTGAATCAGCAACGCTTTATTTTAAGCATTAGGCTGACAGCTGACAGCACCTCAAGTAGCGTGAGCTTTTAGCTCACGGCTGAATACTTACTATATTAGTTTGACTTTTGACCTATGAAACTCATAAAACTCATATAAAATCTCATATAAAATCTCATGAAAAAACTAATAAACAAAACATTGAATCGTGAACGGAGCATTAAAAACTGATATAGCGTTTGTCGAAATCGCTGGCGACTGCTATACATCCAATTTTCTTCCCTGCTCCGAACGCGCCCCGCGTGGCTTACGGCCTCAGTCCCTGTTCCCTGTTCCCTGTTCCCTGTTCCCGACTTCTGCAAGAAGTCTAATCAATGATTAGGCTACAAGACAGAGGGTGCGTACATAAACTGCTGCTCTCCCTTTTTCATAAAATACTGTCGATACAATTCACAACTTGCGATCGCTTGAGCACCTGAAAGTTTAATCAACCCCATACTGCTTAACTTGTGAGTTAGGATGGGGTCTAAGGGCACAGGTTCAGTGGCCTTGAGAACCGTATCAAGAGCTTGTGCTAATTCCGGCTGTTTTGCCAATGTTGCCCAATGACGCTGCAAGTGATGAGCATAAATTCCGGTAGCAGTGGGAGCACTTTCTAGCAGTTGGGACAGAGTTATCTCCTTGCGACTAAGATGATAGAGCGTTAAGTTTACCAGTGCCGGATGTCCCCCCAGCATTACCATTAATTGTCTAGCTTCTTCGGGACCTACCCAGTCGAGTCCGTAGCTTTGGGCTAACTGCTGCACCTCATCCTGGCTGAAGTTTTTTAACTGAACCGGCAGCCCCACATTGAACGGAGACTGGTTAAGCTCCAGGGGAACGTAAATTTCCGTGGAGTGAACCACTACCAGGCGAAGCTTTTGCCAGATGGGCAGTCTTTTCCCTTCTTCGTACCAAGAACGCAACAGAGGTAAAAAATCCTTGGCGACTTGGGGATGCTCGAAAATCTGGCTCACCTCATCCAATGCCAAGATTAGGGGAGTATCAATTAACTCAAGTAGATAGTCTTGGAAGTAGAGGGTGCAGCTAATTTTACTGCCCAGGTCTTCATCCCAATACTCGTCTAGCATCGGTTTACGCTGAAGCTGGTGAGCGATGTTGGCACACAGCCAGCGCAAAAATTGATTCAAATTGCTTAAAATTTCCTGCTCGACTTGCTCTAGGTTCAAGCTCACAGTATGGTAGCCCAGGCGGTTGCCATGGTCAAGAATCCTCAGCAGCAGAGACGTTTTGCCCATTTCTCTGGGAGCTTTAATCCTGATTAACGCTCCCGGTTTCTTGATTTCTTGATAAACTTGCTCCTCAAGGGAAGAGCGTTCTAGGTAAAAGGGAGAGTCGAGAGGGATTGAGCCACTGGGGTAGCTTGGTAGTATCTCACCGGTTTCATGGGCGGGATTGCCCGGCAGATCTTGCTTCACCAGATCTTGCTTCAAAGGGTTTGTCTCTGAGGATGTTTGGGCAGTGGCATAAGACTCCAGCAGCACCCGACAGTTTTTCTTGCTTACCCGCTGGCCAATCACCTCCGAGAGTCGCTGATACAAATCTGGAGCAACGACATTACTAAGGTAGCCTGCACTATAACCTGCTTCGAGGGCAATTTGGTTATAAGTTCTATACTGCCAAACCCCACCCAGCATAATTACTTCTGTGGAAGTAAGGGGTCGATGTTGACTATCTTTTAGTTGACGGTCAACAATTTCCAGTATACTATTAATATTCATGTACAAGGTCACTGAAATTTATCAACAAGCACCTTTTAAGTGCTCGAGCAAACGTGACACACCGAAACGTAGCCTAAAGGTTTGGCCTTACCCTTTTGAGAACTAAAAACTATAGTGTTTATTGAATTTAAAAAACACTGTCTTGATGCAGTCGCTCATGGGGGAAACCCCCAAGACCGCGCTGCATCGCTATTATGCATAATATGAATCAGCAAATTAGATGGGTTTACCCTGAATGAGCAACCAATTTTAGGTAAGCATTCAGCCGTCAGCCGTCAGTGGTCAGCCGTTAGTGGTCAGCCGTTAGTGGTCAGCTTATTGTATTCAAAAGCTGTTCATAAAGTAGCGTGCCCATAGCGCATAAGCTAATGGCTAATAGCTGATACGCGACACGCTGATAGCTGATAGCTGATACGCGACACGCTGATAGCTGATAGCTGATACGCGACACGCTGATAGCTAATGGCTAATAGCTGATAGCTGATAGCTAATAGCTGATACGCGACACGCTGATAGCTGATAGCTGATAGCTGATAGCTTACAATTTTAGAGCTGATGACTGGGCAATGGCACCCCAGTTAACCAGCAGTGGGAGCATGTCACTTATGCCGAACATTTGTACGCTTATTTGGGTAATAGGTAATGGATAATAGGTAATAGGGGGAGCATGTCACCTATCAATATTTGTACATTATCTATAGCTCCCGGGTTTAAGCTTGCGCTAATGGGAAATAGTACTAATGTTTCAGCAACGCCAGACCTCCTTTCATTTCTTCTCCTGACCCTCAGCTAGAATACCATATATAATTTCCAGCTGAATATTAAATATTGTTAACTAGTTGTATTCCTGGGACTCCCTGACTGGGGAGGGCTATTATAGCAGAGAATAGCAGAGAATAGCAGAGAATAGCAGAGAATAGCAGAGAATAGGCAAAAAAGTGGCGTTTGCGCTTCAAAGCCATTGATTTTGTTTGTATAAACGCGATTTAGTCAGATTTTTATAAGCGGGAAATGGGTAGATCTAGCGCTACGCGCAAGTCCGCAAGTCACAAGTCAGAAGTCAAAAGTTTACTACAACAGGTTTTCAGCTTTTAGCCATGTCCTAACTTTATTGCGTAGTGCTATAGGAAGAATTCTCCCCATTTCCCGCTTCTGTTGACTCCCGACTTTCGACTGTATATAGGGTTTTTATTTGAGATGTAAACGTGTATGGTCTTTTTTGATTGGACAATAAAACTTTGAATCTCTTGGCCCTATTGCCTTTTGCCTCTTTTCTATTCGCTTTTTGAGCAATAATTTTGTTTACAACCTATATAAAAACCCTAGACATGAGTTTTTACATGAGTTTGCTCTACCGTACTTGTGGTAATCATAAAAAGTTATTTCATGGTGAAACCCTTTCTCCACAAGGTTTTCACCATGATGCCCTTAAAAATTATGTATTGTATTATACATTTTTTAACATAAACCCGATAGAGCCATGAGTTTTTACATGAGTTTTTACATGAGTTTTTATATGAGTTTTTACATGAGTTTTTTCTACCGTACTTGTGGTAAGAAGCAAAAGTTATTTCATGGTGAAACCTTTTTGGAGAAAGGCTATTACCATGAAATAATTTAAAATTATGTATTGTATTATACATTTTTAACATAAACCCGATAGAGCCATGAGTTTTTACATGAGTTTTTACATGAGTTTTTACATGAGTTTTTACATGAGTTTTATGAGATTAACAGACTAAAAACCGCTATACTCTCAAATGGTGATCGGGTATCGATGTCAAAAATCTCGAGTACAAATCCTAAGCATTCAGCCGTCAGCCGTCAGCCATCAGCTAAAAGCTCACGCTACTTGAGGTGCCGTCAGCCGTGAGCTAAAAGCTCACGCTACTTGAGGTGCTTATTTTATTCAAAAGCGCCGATTGCGCTACGCGCACGGTACTGTTCGCCCAGGGTGGCCACAGGCCCAAAGCTGATAGCTGATAGCTGAATGCTTACTACAAATCAGCCCTGGACTCCCGTGGAGAGCATACACCATTGTATTGATCAATTATGATGTCAGATATTCAATTAGAAGCCAGTTCTACTGCATTGGGCCAATCCCATCAGGTTTCAGAGAAAGAGTTTTGGCAGCAATGGCAGCAATATCAAGACTATCTCTATCATCGCTGTCTCAGGTGGATGGGTGGAAACCCTACCAATGCTGAAGATGCCCTGAGTCGGGCCATGCTCAAGGCATGGGAGAAGGTGCAAAAGTTTGGGCGGAAAATCGCTAATTTTAAGGCTTGGCTGACCAAAAATTTGGGTCAATAGCCCCGTCCTTCTAGGACGGCTTTCTCTTTTTGTGTTAGACTTTACGTAGAGTTGTCCCACGTCAACAATGAAGGTCTTAGAGTTCAAGGTCAAGGGAAAGAAAGCTCAATATGCTGCGATTGATGAGGCGATCCGCACCGGTCAATTTGTCCGCAACAAGTGTATCCGTTACTGGATGGACAACAAGGGTATAGGACAAAAAGAACTGTATCGTTATAATACGTCCCTTAGAGCTGAGTATCCCTTTGTGAAAGACTTGAACTCCCACGCATGTCAGGCTTCGGTTGAAAGAGCCTATAGCTCAATTGCTAGATTTTACGATAAATGCAAAAAAAAAGTTCCTGGTAAAAAAGGATATCCCAAGTTCAAGAAATTTTCCAGATCGGTTGAATACAAGACATCGGGCTGGAAGTTGTCAGGGGATTCTAAATCAATAAAATTCTTAGACAACAAAGGTATCGGGAAACTGAAACTGAAAGGAACCTGGGAGTTATGGCGTTATAATCAAAAGCTAATTAAGCGGGTTAGATTGGTAAGTCGCGCAGATGGCTACTATGTTCAGTTCTGTATAAAAGTAGATGAAAAAGAATCTCTAAAACCAAATCATACTAATATTGGACTAGACGTAGGACTTAAGGAATTTTACACCGACTCCAAAGGGGGTGTAGAACCTAATCCCAGGTTTTATAGTAAAGGGGAAAAAAGACTAAAGTTTCATCAACGTCGGGTTTCTCGTAAAAAGAAAGGCTCATCCAATCGTAGAAAAGCCATTAATAGACTAGGTCGGACACACCTTAAAATAAGTAGGCGACGTGAAGAACATGCCAAGAGACTGGCGCGTTGCGTAATCCACTCTAACGACGTGGTTGCTTACGAAGACTTAAGGATTAGAAATTTAGTCAAAAATCATTGTCTTGCCAAATCTATTAATGATGCAGGTTGGTATCAATTCAGGAAATGGCTGGAATATTTTGGACAAAAGTTTGGCAGGCAAACGGTAGCAGTTAATCCTGCTTACACTAGTCAAAATTGTTCCAGTTGTGGTGAAGTTGTCAAAAAATCGCTATCAACCAGAACTCACGCCTGCAAGTGTGGGTGCAAATTAGATCGCGACCATAATGCAGCCATCAACATCCTGAAAAGAGCCTTGGGTACGGTGGGGCACACCGGAACCCTGGTCTTAGACCAAAACGCTTTAGGAGAGGAAACCTCTATTCTTCCTGGTTCCGGCCTGGTTGAACAAGTCTCCTCGTTGATTAAAGAATCCCCGTTCTTCTAGGACGGGGAGTGTCAAAAAGCTGACTCATAACCTCTGCGTGGATATTCATCGAGAACATAGTCGCAGCGCCAACCACGTTAAGGATATAGAAGGGATTCCAGAGGAAAAAGGACTGCTTTGCTGTGAGGATACCCCAGAAAGGGCTTTGGAAACAGACGAGAAAAAGATTGCCATCCGCCGTGCCATTGATAACTTACCTGCTCGGCTGCACCAGACCTTTATCCTGCACTTTTATCAAGAACTGTCTTATCGAGACATAGCCCAACAGCAAGAGATTTCCTACCAGAATGTCTGTAAGCGCATCTCCCAGGCGCGGGCCATGCTGCGAGAGGAGTTGAGGAGATATTTTATTGGCGAAGATGAAACTGATACAAAATTATCGGTTACGTCAACTAATGAGGTAACAGAGTCAGCAATTGGGGAAATGTCCCAGGGGAATACAGAAGTTGAACCGATTGTGGGCGAGACGGTGACATCATCCGTTGCGGTGGAGGAAGTGCAGGAGGTAGCACTAGGGGTGCAGCACTCTGAGTCGGTTCCTGTTGCAGCTACTTCTGAGGAAAAGTTAGAAGTCAACAATGAGGCATTGCTGAGGGGCGGGATAAATATGAAACGGGCAAGATGGCCATTCCACCAAGATGGCCATTTCACCAAGATGGCTGTTTCACCAAGATGCCCGTTCCACCAAGATGGCTGTTCCACCAAGATGCCCGTTCCAGCAATATGGCTGTTCCACCAATATGGCTGTTTCACCAAGATGCCCGTTCCACCAAGATGGCCATTTCACCAAGATGGCTGTTCCACCAAGATGGCTGTTCCACCAAGATGCCCATTTCACCAAGATGGCCATTTCACCAAGATGCCCGTTCCACCAAGATGGCCGTTCCACCAAGATCGCCATTCCGCAGCCAGATGCCCACCCGACAAAACTCTTAAAATCATCCCGCATTTATACAACGTCATACCGGGTCTATCTTTTTTGATCACAATTTGCTCAAATTTCGATCCGGTAAAGCTTACAGGCCGACATTGCTTAATAATGGAATGATTTTAAGAGTGAGGTGGAATAGGCATCTTGCCTGTTCGGCGGGTCGCATCTGTACAATAGGCATGTTGCTTAGGTGCGCTTGACCTATTAAGAATTAAATTCGCCACGGGTCGCACCTGTGGAATAGGCATCTTGCCGTGGAACTGGCATCTTGCCGTGGAACTGGCATCTTGCCGTGGAATGGGCATCTTGCCCGTTACAATCTTTGGGCGGGCAGGATGCCCACTCTACTCCTATTCATTTAAAGACTGACGCAACGCCTACAGGCCTTTTTGTCACCCCCTCAGACCTTGCGAATGGCTGACGACTGACCGCTGAACGCGCACGCGTGCGCGTAGCGCATATGCTTTCGTTGCCGTAGTGGCTCAATACTCGCGCATTGCTTTTCTTTTTTAGGGAATGCGATCGCTTTTCTTTTTTAGGGAATGCGATCGCTTTTTTGTTGAGCGTACGAAGGAGTGCGATGCGCGAGCATTGAGCCGCTACGCGATCGCAGTTAGTATAGCAGTCGAAGTAAAGCTTAAGACATCTTCTGCTCCCTGCTCCGAACGCGCCCCGCGTGGCCTACGGCCTCAGTCCCTGCTCCCTTTCAACTAAAAGACTATGTCCTAAACTATACTTCCCTTGCTATAAAGTTTGAGTATGAAGGAGCGATGCGCGAGCATTCAGCCGCTACGCGATCGCTTTTCTTTTTTAGGGAATTAGGGTGCGATTCGGCAAAGCCAACGCTACGCGATGAAGCGTTCGCGTAGCGTGGCCTACGGCCTCAGCTTCCGCGCTTATGCGATCGCATATTGTCCAAAATTCAGATATTCCCCTCTGAGATCGTCTTTAGATTGAAAGGTGGAAAACAAGTCTACCTGTAACTTTAAACAATTCATTCCTTTTAAGGAGTAAATAATGTTCTCAGAAAAGTTTGAACAGTTGCTTAAAGCAATTCCAGCTACATTAGTGGCTATGGCTTTGATCATTGGTTTTACAGTTTTCACACAACCGGTCCATGCTTCGACACCACAACTACATTGTCAGAAACCCATCTTCACCAGAATCTTGAGTCAAGGAGATGTGTGGGATAGTAATCAAGATCCTAAATCCCAAGGGGCAGTGTACGGATTTCGCGCCTCAGGTTATGGTGATTATTGTACATGGCAAGCAAAGGTGAACAATTATCACGATACACTATCATTTGACGATTTGGGTGGTAGCCAATCTGTAGTTCTTTTTGAGACTCCAAATGCTCCTGCAATGGTAAGCCTTAATAATGGTTGTCGTGAACCATTGACTCTTGAGGTCTGCCCATTGTTTGAATTTTGATGTCTGCCCATTGTATTAGGGGACAAAAGTCACAGTCATTATTTCTCCATTGAGAAGTTGACAAAAGTGCGATAGCTTATCTTGTCGGGTGCGTTAACAAAGTGTAACGCACCTTTTTAATTATCAGTAATAGAATGGTTTATCCTCGGGTTAACACTGCCATGGTAGAATCTACTAATTAGTCGATTTTCATTCCCGGCTAGATTTACCCCTGACGAGTCGGATGGTGGGTTTGTGATCACTTTTCAGGATTTGCCAGAAGCCATTACTCAGGGAGATTCCATGGAACAAGCCTTCGCTTCAGCAGCTTACTGTTTGGAAGAAGCGATTGCTGCGAGAATTGATCCTGGGGGGGCGACAAGCGCCCCGTAAACCTTGATATATATTAAATTGAGCGAATTATGGTAAAAAAAGATAGGTCAGAAATTGTCAAGACGACCTATCAAGTTAGAATGATACCAGAATTATACCAA
>NZ_JAAHFZ010000104.1:0-10884 GCF_010672795.1 Moorena sp. SIO1G6 | reverse complement strand
CTGCCGACTATAAAGGCTCCACTCTACTTACGGTAACTTCAAGCCCTCCGGGCATTACTACTTTCAGGTCGGTAAGTTACGGGTCTCTCTCCCGGCTCAGCCTGCGGTTTCTCAGCCTGTACCCTATGCTTTAATTGCTTTAATTACACCCTAGCGCCAAGGTATTGTCAACTCGGCGACTCAAGTCGCTACGGTCTTTCATCCCCGGTTTAAAAACACGGGGCTTTCAGCCTTAGGAGTTCCGTAAGAAGATGCGTTGTAGTTCTCGAGTGGGATCGCTATAGGTGGTTCTTGAATGTGCTATACATTTGTTGTCCCAAAGCAACAATGAGTATTGGTTCATCCGAATAGCCATGTGATTTTCTTCGTAATACGCTAGAAATCGGTCGGCAATTTCTCCCAAAAACGGCTCGGGAGTAAAGGGCTTTAGGTTCTCTGGATCGGGGCTGTAGTCACCGTATTTAATATAGTTACAAGAAAAGCGGAAAACAGGCTTCTTACCCTCAAATGACAGGATCGGATGAATTGCTCCCTTGGTGCGGTTGGCGTGGACTCCCCTGGTGGCACCAAAATGGTGTCGAGTCTCCATGAGTTTTTTCTTTTCTTCTTCCGTAAGAGTCTTCAGGAATCCTTCCACATAAGCCAACGTGGTCATCCCACCACCACAATCAGAAGGCTTTTTGCACCAAAGCACTAGATAGTTCGGTGGGGTTTGATAATCGCTGGCTTCTGTATGAGGAAGCAAACGCCTTTCACCTCTGGCATCGGAAAATTTCATCAATTCTGGTTCATATCTGACATAGAAAATCGGTTGCCCATATTGCAGGATTAACTCACCACCTGTGACCAATTTTGAAAATTCGATCCAGTCAAAATTGGGGTCTTCAGTTTCCACATAAATAAAGTTGTTTTGCTCCAGTAAGTTCTGATAATCAGTAATTGATTTATCAAATTCGGGCATTTTAATTGCCTGAGCAGTTAACATCAAAACTCCTTTTTTTTATAAGGCTGACAAAAATTAACTATAGGGGAAATAAATTCAATACTGGTTACTTGTTTACATTTTTTTAAAAAAAAACACATAATAAAATATAAAACAACTAATTATTAAGTAATTACAATGGATTCGTGATATATAAGGGTGTTTCTCAACCAGAGGTTTTGCCATTTATGCCACGGGGGACTTTCATCTGTTCAAAGTTTCCCTCTTAAGCTGCTGTGCATTTTCTTGATGCCGTCGCTCATGGGGGAAACCGCCTGTTCCCTTGCTGCATCGCTTAAATTGCCTATTTTCCAATTAGAAAAAAACCTCAAAACCCTCTCCCCATCTACTATCTACGCCAGCTAGCCAGTTAAGTGTGTAACAGCTTATTAAGGGGGGCTGTAGTCATAGTCAAGCTTTTAGCATTTAAGACAAGCTTCTAGATTCAGTCTCTTAGAGACTTTTTGTTAAATAAAGGTTAAAGTTAGTTAAAGTTAAATAAAGCTTAAATTATTGCGTAGGGTGAGATAGGCGGCGAGTACTTTAAAAGCTCACCTGTAGCGAGAGCTGTCTGCCTTAACTCACCCCTATTAAGTACTCTATATTTCTTAAGATTTACTTTATAAATAGTCTCTAAGTTTTAGAGCAATTCTGATTTGGGTGAGGTTTTTAGGGAGCTAAGGCCGTGAGCCACGCTTACTGGCAGAGCCAGACGCTGCGCGAACGCGAACAGAGCTGGTAAGAGGGAAGAGGTAAAAAATAGTGAATAATGGATAATTGCCTTTTGCTGATTACCCATTATTCACTATCCATTAGCAGCCCAGTAATAAGATAAGTAATCGTAAGCATTCAGCTATCAGCCGTCAGCCGTGAGCTAAAAGCTCACGCTACGCGAACAGCTTATTTTATTCAAAAGCACCATTAGTAACGTACGCTATGGGCATAAACTGTTCCCGTAGCGTGGCCACAGACCTTTAGCAGGGATTGCGCTACTTGAGGTGCTGCGCGAACAGTAGCGCATTAGCACCTCAAGTAGCGTGGCCGTAGGCCTTTAGCTGATAGCTGACGGCTGAATGCTTACAAGTAATCAAACAAACTTAATATTACTTCCCAATACAGAAACGGCTGAAAATGCGGTCAAGCACTGATTCGGTTACTTCCTCTCCTGTAATTTCTCCCAAGGCTTGAATTGCTCCACGCAAATCTATCGTCCAAAAATCTAAGGGTAACTCTTTTGCAATAGTTTCTTGCACTTGCTGAAGAGACATTTTCGCCCGGGTCAACGCAGCAGCTTGTCGTTGGTTAATCGCTAAATCTAAATCAGCGGCTTGCAGGTTGCCACGATTTACTGCGTCAAGAATTGCCTTCTCCAGAGCATCAATCCCTTGATTGTAGGCAGCCGCTGTCTTCACTACTTGCTCTATAGTATTAGGATAGCATAGGGTAGATTCACTCTTATCACTGGCTAGGTCAGTTTTGTTAATTACTAGAATTACCGGACGTTCTTGCACCTGTTGGTAAATTTCCTGGTCTCCTGCACTCCAGCCAGTGGTTGCTTCAATCACCAGTAATACTAAGTCAGCCGCCATCGCTGCACTACGCGATCGCTCTACTCCAATCTTCTCCACTTGGTCAGCCGTTTCCCGAATTCCTGCTGTATCGAGCACCTGTACCGGAATTCCCCCAACTACTAACTGGGATTCTACTACATCTCTAGTGGTACCAGGAAGGTCAGTGACAATAGCGCGATCGCATCGACTCCAGGCATTCAATAAACTGGATTTTCCGACATTGGGTCGCCCCAGGATTACCACTTTTAAACCTGTGCGCAATAGCTCACCTTGATCCGCTGTGGCTAATAGTTGGGATACTTCTGTTAAGATATTGTTAAGTTGAGCTACAATTGCGCCTTGATCAAGGGGCGGTAAATCCTCCTCAAAATCAATTCGAGCCTCAATTTCTGCCAAAATATCCAGGCAAGTAGCTCTAGCTTCCCGAATGGGTGTGGCGAGCTTGCCCTGCAACCCAGCTAGGGCCGCTTGAACCGCTGCTGGGGAGCGAGACCCCACTAAGTCAGCAACACTTTCTGCTTGAGTCAAATCCAAACGCCCATTCAAAAATGCCCGCAGGGTAAATTCTCCTGGCTGTGCTAATCTCGCTCCTTGTTCTAGGCACAATTGCAACACTTTTTGTACAGGCATGATCCCACCGTGGCAATGGAACTCTACCACATCTTCACGAGTGTAGGAACGGGGAGCTTGCATAATTAGCAGCAATGCCTCATCCACTAGCTGTTGGGTTTTGGGATGACGCACATAGCCGTAGAGAATCCGGTGACTCTCCCAAGCCTGACGCCCCGGTGCCTGGAATAAAGTACGGGCAATTGCGATCGCATCTCTTCCTGACAGTCGCACAATACCGATACTCCCTTGTTGGGGTACAACTGCTGTTGCGATCGCAGCAATGGTTTGACTCTCGAACATTTCAGATCAAATTCGGTTAACTTACCATCATATCCCTTTTCGTGGTATAGGAGTCGGGAGTCGGGAGTCGGGAGTTGGGAATCGGGAGTCGGGAATCGGGAATCGGGAGTCGGGAGTCGGGAATCGGGAAAAAATGCTGTTTACCTGATTAGGCTAGAAACCGCATCACCTATTAGCGTAACCGAAAATTCCAGGCACTATTTGGGAAGTGATTAACCAGAGTGGTCAGCGGTCAGCGGTCAGCGGTCAGCGGTCAGTGGTCAGCGGTCAGCGGTCAGTGGTCAGTGGTCAGCTTAAAACAAGGTAATAGACATCTCCATAAACTCGGTTTTGACCCAGGCAGTGCAAGGGTTTGAGGTTAATTTTTGGAGATGTCTAATAGGTAATAGGTAATAGGTAATAGGTAATAGGTAATAGGTAATAGGTAATAGGTAATAGGTAATAGGTAAAAAATCCTATCTACCTCATAGTTATGAAAAGCGCTGATAGCTGATTGCTGATAGCTGATTGCTGATTAATTATAGCTGATTGCTGATTGCTGATTGCTGATAGCTTACGTATTAGCAGCAAAGCTTACTGCTGTTCGCGTAGCGTGGCCAAAGGCCTTTAGCTGATTACTGACATAGTTTTTGATATTGCCATTAATGATAACAATAATAAATGAGTTGTGAAAACGATAATATTTGGTAAATTTCTACGAATAAATCCAAATTTTACATTATTTATTTCACGGTAGAAATATAAGGGTAATCTTACCACTACTCTAGTATTTATTTGTATTTTTTTTATAAAGATTACCAGGTGTTTGTGAAGTTTTTAAATCCTATAAAACCTAATTTATCAAGATTGCAATAAATTTAACTATATAATAAAAGATTCGATTAATTTTGTTAATTATCCAGCAATTTAAATTTAAAATTAAAACCGATTAAGATAACGAAATAAAAAAGATTTTACGAATAAGCCAGATGAAATTAGCTGTGAGTAGAATTAGTCAATCCCTGAGCGTCCTCTATGTGTTGGCAGGACCTCTTTGGGTTATACCGACAATAGCACAGCCGATTCAAGCCGATCACACCACTGACACGGAAGTTATCCAAGATGGTAATCGCTTTGATATTGACGGAGGTACTCAATCAGGTGATGGCTCTAATCTATTTCACAGCTTTCAGGAGTTTGGTTTAGACCAAGACCAAATTGTTAATTTTTTGTCTCAACCCGGTATCAAAAACATTCTCAATCGGGTTACAGGTGGCAACGCTTCAGTGATTAACGGTCTCATCCAAGTCACAGGGGGCAACGCCAACCTGTTTTTAATGAATCCAGCGGGGATAATTTTTGGTGCCGATGCCCAGCTGAACATTCCAGGATCATTAACCGCTACCACCGCTACAGATATTGGCTTTGGTGATAATAATTGGTTTAGTGCCTTTGGTGACAACGACTACTTGTCCTTAATTGGAACACCTAGTGTATTTAGGTTCGAGACATTAGGTACACCAGGAGCCATTATCAATCAGGGCCAGCTAGAGGTGACACCAGGAAATAACCTAACCTTACTGGGTGGCACTGTGATCAGTACTGGAGAACTGGCAGCACAAGAGGGAAAAATTACGGTAGCTGCTGTACCAGGGGAAAGTTTAGTGAAAATTACCCAAGAGGGGCACTTGCTGAATTTGGAAATTCACCCCCTACTCACTGACCAACAATCCTTGACACCTGTGCAATTGCCTGAACTTTTAACTGGCCCTGATGTAGGTCATGCCACAGAATTCAAGGATAATGGTGATGGTACTGTAACGTTGCAGGATTCAGGCATCACTTTGGAGTCTGGGGATGTAGCGGCAAAGGAAGTAACGGCAGAGACTGCAACCCTGTCCGCCAACAATAACCTGACTCTAGTAGAAAGCCAGCTGTCTACCACGGGAGATTTAAACCTACTTGCCCAGAATAAAGTGGTGGTAAGGGATACTGTTGAGAATCCCTTCAATGCTATAGCGGGAGGAGACCTCTACATTCAGGGGGATTTAGGCATTGATATTCTGGCACTGAATCATCCCAAGACACCCTTTCAGAGTGGGGGTAATCTCAGTTTAGTTAGTGATGGGATTATTTCCGGAGATGCTCACTTTGCTAGTGGTGGTAGTTTCTCGATTCTGAATTTATCCGGTAAACCAGGTAATTTTCTGAGCTTCTATGACCCGATTATTATCTCTAGAGGCGATGTAAAATTTGGCGATTATACAGGAGCTTCTCTGAAAGTAGAGTCTACTGGAAGTATTGAGGGGGGAAATATCAAGATCACACAGCCAGACACCACTGGCTCGATTCCCACTTCAGATCCAGATTTTGAGAATTTGACCCAACGCCGCTCTCTGATTTTGCGAGCAGGTTTGAGTGAGGATCAATTGAGTAATTCAGTTAATTTTGATCCTAATCAATCAGTCACCGTAGAAGGGACAGAATTCTCTAATCTTGAACAGAATTTACCTGAAGGGAGTATCACTATTGGTGATATCGATACAAGTTCTAATCCGAGTGATGCTGCACCTGTAATCTTAGGTGATGCTGGACCCGTAATCTTATCAGCTCAAGACGACATTATATTCCGTAATAATGATCGTCCGGATGTTACCACGATCAGGACGACAGAAACAGGGGGTAGTAATTCTGGTGATGTAACCTTGGAAACTGCACAGGGAAGCATTGAGGTAAATGGTGAGACTCTCACAATTATCACCGAGGCATCAAACGGTGGAGATTCTGGTAACTTAACCTTTAACGTTCCAGATTCAAACAATGTTAACTTTGAGAATATTGAGATCAACACACAAGCTCAGAGGGGTGGCAATGGTGGTGATATCATAGTCTTCGCTCCTGACATTACTAGCGAAGCTGATGCAGAAGCAATACGAGAACAAATAGAATCTAACTCACGGTTAGATGCTCTCAGAGGTACGGAAGGAGAGATTACTATTAATCCGGGAGATCCAACGGATGATGGCACAGTCACACCACCGGATGATGGCACAGTCACACCACCGGATGATGGCACAGTTACACCACCGGATGATGGCACAGTCACACCACCGGATGATGGCACAGTTACACCACCGGATGATGGCACAGTCACACCACCGGATGATGGCACAGTTACACCACCGGATGATGTAACAGTTCTACCACCGGATGATGGCACAGTCACACCACCGGATGATGGCACAGTCACACCACCGGATGATGGCACAGTCACACCACCGGATGATGGCACAGTCACACCACCGGATGATGTAACAGTTCTACCACCGGATGATGGCACAGTTACACCACCGGATGATGGCACAGTTACACCACCGGATGATGTAACAGTTCTACCACCGGATGATGGCACAGTCACACCACCGGATGATGGCACAGTCACACCACCGGATGATGGCACAGTCACACCACCGGATGATGGCACAGTCACACCACCGGATGATGGCACAGGTACACCACCAGAGAATGTAACGGTTTTACTACCGGATGATCTAACAGTTTCACAACAGGTAGACTCAAAAATCCCCACACCGGATAACTCATCAATAACACCGCCAGAGGTTCCACCATTGGTAGAGCAACCAATCACACTGGAGGCGACCGTTAGAAGTGACCTAGTCTATGGCATAGAAAAAGCCTTCACAGAAGAATATCAGGCATACTTTCTGCGACAGCTCAAGACCAAAATTTCTACTCAGAATGATGTGCGCGATCGCATTCGTGAGCTTGAGCGGGAGAAGGGTCTCAAGACTGGGGTTATTTATGTCAGTTTTGTCCAAAACTCCCTGACATTACCAGGAACTCGATGCCAAACTCCAGCAATCCCAGCAGCCGAAATTGACCGAAGATTTGGTTACCGACCCTCTGATCTACCTTTAGAACCGGAAAAATGCTTACAACAAAACGATGACCAGCTAGAACTGTTGCTGATCACAGCAGACGGTAATCCAATTCTGCGGCGAGTCTATAACGCAAATCGTGCTGAAGTCCTAGCTGTGACTAGGACCTTTCATCGAACACTGATAAATCCCCGAAGCTTGGATGATAAGGATTATCTCAAACCAGCTCAGCAACTTTACCAATGGCTGATCGGACCGTTGGAGGCTGAGTTAAAAGCTAATAAGATCGAGAGCCTGATATTTGCCATGGATCAGGGGTTGCGCTCCCTACCCCTGGCTGCTCTCCACGATCAAAAGAATTATCTAGTGGAAAATTATAGTGTCAGCCTGGTGCCTAGCCTTAGTTTGACCTATTCTCGGTTTACCCATGTTCAATCCTTGCGACTGCTGGCGATGGGAGCCTCCCAATTTTCTGATAAACAGGATTTGCCTTGGGTAAAAGTCGAGTTACAAACAATTATCAACAAACTGTGGAAAGGTAACTATTTTCTCAACGAAAGCTTCACTCTGGAAAATTTAAAGGCTCAACGAAAAAAACGGAAATTTGGCATCATTCACTTAGCTACCCATGCTCAGTTTAATCAGGGAGCTCCTGAAAATTCTTATATTCAAATGTGGGACGAAAAACTGGGGCTCGATCAAGTGGAAAATCTGTTTTCTGAGCCATCGGTAGAGTTGTTGGTACTCAGCGCTTGCCAAACCGCTTTGGGAAATCGGGAAGCAGAGCTAGGTTTTGCTGGCTCAGCCTTTCAGGCAGGGGTTGACTCCACTCTAGCAACCCTTTGGTCTGTCAGTGACCAAGGGGCTCTGGGGCTGACTACAGAGTTTTACCGTCAGTTGAACAAGACACCGAGTAAAACTGAAGCCTTGCGACAGGCACAGTTGGCAATGATTCGAGGCAATGTCCGGATCGAGAATGATCACTTATATAGCTCTGGCAAGAAAATTGCTTTATCCTCAGAATTGTCAGGATTTGGAAAACAAAGCTTTACCCATCCCTATTATTGGGCTGCTTTTTTGCTAGTTGGTGATCCTTAGTTATAGGTAAGCTATCAGCTATCAGCTATCAGCTATCAGCTATCAGTTATCAGCTATCAGCTATCAGCTAATGCGCACGCTACTTGAGGTGCTTTTTAATAAAAGAGGTAAGCATTGGTTTAATCTGAGTTAAGTCTGCTGACGGCTGACGGCTGACCACTGACGGCTGACCACTGACGGCTGACGGCTGACGGCTGACGGCTGACGATAGTTGCCCAATCTAGGTCACAACCCAATCGTTTTCAGCATTTCCAAATGCTTTGAAACCGGTACAAGGGTATTGGCAGTAATCATCCCGCTGGCGGCAACTGCTGGTAAACCAATACCGGGAAAGGTTGAGTCTCCACAGCACATTAGTCCAGGTAGGGGTGTGCCAGGACCAGGAAAGATGCCAACTCCTGCTCGAATTGCTGGACCGTAGGAACCTCGGTGGCGGCGCAGAAAGCGTTCGTGGGTCAGTGGTGTACCGACTAGAGTGACTTCACAACGGGAACGAATGTCTGGAATGATCCGCTCCAATCCTTTCCACATGATTTCTGCACGCATCTGCTTTTGTTGTGCATAGGCTTCACTGCTACGACTCATCCCCTGCCAGAGTTCATAGGGTTCGTTACCTGGAGTATAAACGTGAATCACGTGTTTTCCTGGTGGTGCTAGGGATGGGTCTAAAAGGGATGGAATCGATAGCACTACTATATTCTGGGGAGCGGTAACACCCTTTTCCCAGTCATTAACGATAATGTAGTGGCAGGCTAGGTCTTTTTCTAGTCCTTCAGCATCAATGCCTAAGTGGAGATGCATGAAGCTATCACACTCAGGGGTGGCGTTTCTCTTGGCTCGATAGGATTTTGGTATGGCTGAATCTGGCAGTAGTTTGAGGGTATCCCATACTGAGATATTAGACACTACTGTTTTACGGGCTCGGATTTCTTTGCTGCCCCTCAGACGCACACCTACGGCACGGTTGTGCTCGACTATCACTTCTTCAACATGAGCATTAACTATCAACTGACCACCATGTTTTTCTAATCCCCGCACTAGGGCATCAACTAGGGCACCACTACCACCAATGGGATAGTCTAGCACTACCCCTGGTCGATACCATTCCGCAAACATAAAGGCCATCTCTGCCGCAATGGTTCCATCCGCTGGTAGTCCAGATAATAGAAAACAAAGCAAATCCAGCCAATTACGGCTAAAGTTGTCTTTGAGAACACCGTCCATTATCTGGCTAAAGGGTCCTCTGAGCTTGATAGAATTCCCAAGATATGGTAGGAAAGAGGGGGCAAATCGGCTGAGGGTGACCACTGCGCCAAGATCAAAACGGATGGCAGCGAGGGGAATTGCGATCGCAGCCTTAGCTAGGGGTTCCATCACCCGCTGAAGCTCACGCCATTCGGTTACAGCATCTTTACCACGAAGCCTGGCTAGAACCTCACAAAACTGATCCGCACCAACGGAGGTGTCAAAGTCACCTTCAGGCAAACGGCAACCCCATGTCTTGTAGGTTTCCCAAGATAAATCCTCACCAATGGCATCTAGCAGTTGTCGCAGAGGATTAGAAGAAGGGCTATAAGACAAACCTGAGTAAAGAGACGGACCGGAGTCAAACTTGAATCCATTGCGCTCAAAAGCGTGAGCAGCACCACCAGGGATTGAGTGGCTCTCGCAGACTGTGACGTTAAAACCGTAGCGAGCTAGAAGAGAGGCGCAGCATAAACCACCAATCCCACTGCCAATTACAACTATATCTGTTTCTTTACTCATCCTTGGGCTCGATAGTTTGGTTTATTCTATTGATAATTACGACAAAAATACTATATTACCAATTTTTCTCGTATCGTTTCTTCATTTGCCCTAAACCCTACCAACACCGCTGTGCCATCCTTCACAAACAGGGGTCGTTTCAGCAGCATCGCATCTTTGGCAAAGGCTTCAACCCACTGCTCTTCGGTCCAAGTCTTTTTTTCTTCACCTATTTCACGGTAGGATTTCCCAGACGTATTACGCATCGGTTTAGAGCCCAAGGCTTCTACCCAGCTGCTAATCATATCAGCAGTTGGTGGATGCTCTTTGGTGTTAATAAAATCATAGTCAACACTGTTATCTTCCAGCCATTTAAATGCTTTTTTGCAAGTGCCGCAGTTGGGAATACCGTAGACTTTAATTGACATAATTTCTATCCTTATTTTTAAGCATTCAGCGGTTAGCGGTCAGCGGTCAGCGGTCAGCCTTCAGCCTTGGCCAAAGGCCACGCTACGCGAACAGCGGTCAGCTTATTTTATTCAAAAGCACCTCAAGTCGCGTGCGCTAATCGCTGATAGCTGATAGCTGATAGCTGATAGCTGATAGCTGATAGCTGATAGCTGATAGCTGATAGCTGATAGCTGATAGCTGATAGCTGATAGCTGATAGCTGATAGCTGATAGCTGATAGCTGATAG
>NZ_JAAHFZ010000103.1:0-10999 GCF_010672795.1 Moorena sp. SIO1G6 | reverse complement strand
GATGGCAGTACATCAAAGTTGTCACCAATACATCCATGGGAGCAGACCGAAAGGCCAGGATATCCAGGAGCCGTATGAGGGGAAACCTTCACGTACGGATTTGAAGGAGAGGTGCTCCCCTTAATAGGGGACATCGACTCTAATAAAACGCTTGGGGAGATCTGTCCTCTACTCTTCCTGGTTCCGGCTGGCCCACGCAAGACGGGTCTGTGAGCCAAGAATCCCCTGCCTTCTAGGCATGGGGAGTGTCAATAAACGTTAGAATCCCAATTAGAATCCCAATAGACATCTCCAGACACTCGGTTTTGACCCAGGCAGTGCAAGGGTTTGAGGTTAATTTTTGGAGATGTCTAATCTAATCACTCATACAACTATTGGCAGCACAACCAGCACCAGGAGATCAACTCATGTTCCTCAATGAACTGACACCAATTTTTGAAGAATTTACTCAGCAGCCTGTCGCTTTTTTGGGCGGATTTTTTTCAGGAGTGTTCCGCCTGAATCTCTCAGATGATCCTCTCAAGAGTTGGTTAGAGGCTCAAAATGGCTCTGAGATATACAAAGATGGTCATAACACAAGCGAAAATGATAAAAATAAAGGTCCGCAGTCTATTTCCATTGATTAAGAGCTAATTCAACTATATTTAGCCTGGTTATTTGGGGTCTAATTGGTGCTTAAGCACTACCCCAATACATTTTTTTGATGAATTATGAAATACTGTCAACTAGACAACCACTGATAATCCCGTAAGTGAGCTATCATGAAACGGTATTCACAAGTTCAGTGGATTCCTTTGGTAAAATTTTGATTTTGCTTCCCCCCCCTGGGGTGGTTGGCCACTGTCGAAATTTACCACTGGTTCCTCAGACATGACCGTGAGCAACCAAAATACGTTGTACTCCGTTCTTCTGTGCCTCTGAACTTTAGTTCTATGTTCTGCCTCATCGATCGACATGACCATTTACGTCGGAAACCTGTCCTATCAAGCCACCGAAGACGACTTAAAAACAGTTTTTGGAGACTACGGCACCGTTAAACGAGTTGTTATGCCCACAGACCGTGAAACCGGCAAAATGCGCGGGTTTGCCTTTGTGGAAATGACAGAATCAGATCAAGAAGACTCAGCTATAGAAAGCTTGGATGGTGCTGAGTGGATGGGACGTAGAATCAGGGTCAATAAAGCCAGACCTCGGGAAAACAATAATCGTAACACTCAACGGCGCAATTCCTGGTAGTTGGTAATAAGCTGTTGAACATCTAATTGGTACGACTGATTAAGTGTTCAGAATTTGACCATTGACCGTTGACCGTTGACCAGTACCAGTCAACAGTCAACACGATTCATGTACTTAAAACGTTCATAATCTTAAATACACTCTAATCTCCTAGACAAATACCCAATCCTCTAGCGGTTCTCACCAAAGTTCCGTTAGGATTCACAGCTTGATAATGCTTAATCGTTTCCTCAATCGGTACACTCACCACCTGGCGATATTGCCATGTCACCATCCGGTCATATTGTTCATTGGCGATTAAGTCAACTGCTGCCACACCAAAGGCTGAGGCAATTAAGCGATCAAGGGGTGAAGGAGTGGCACCCCGCTGGGTGTGTCCAAGAACTGTCACTCGCGTTTCCGCTCCAATCGAATTACAAATCTCTTGGGCTAGATATTGGCCAATGCCACCTAATCGACATTCACCAAACCCCACATTACTCTGAAGCACCTCACCGCTTGCAGTGCGAACCGCCTCGGAAACTACGATTAAACAGAAGTTTCGCCCCTGCTCCTGAAGTTGCTTAATTTTATGGCAGACATTGTTAAGGGTATAAGGAATTTCTGGAATCAGAATAACGTCAGCCCCTCCTGCAATGCCAGCACTGATAGCAATGTGACCAGCATCACGCCCCATCACTTCCAAAATCATCACCCGGTCATGGCTAGCCGCTGTGAAGTGTAAGCGATCTAGAGCTTCGGTGGCAATGTTAACGGCAGTGTCAAACCCAATAGAGCGCTCGGTAATGGCAACGTCATTATCGATAGTCTTGGGTATACCTACCAATTTCATCCCCCCTTGTTGGGCAAGTTTGCGCAAAATCGCCAAACTGCCATCGCCCCCAATACCAATGAGAGCGTCTAGACCCAGTTGGTGATAGCCATCAGCAATATCAGCGCTGCGATCGCATAGCGTACCATCTGGCATCGGAAAAGCAAAGGGGTCGCCTTTGTTAGTAGTGCCAAGCATTGTACCACCCATAGTCAAGATGCGATCAACCTTGTCCAAAGTTAGGTTAATCGCTTGAGGAGGATTTTGCATCAACCCCTGAGTAGCCCGACAGATGCCAAGCACCTCCCAGTTGTAAGTAGCCACAGCTCGGTGAGTCACAGCTCGAATCACCGCATTGAGACCAGCACAATCTCCACCACTGGTGAGAATGCCAATGCGTTTAGTTTCTCCCATAATCTCCGTTTAAGGTTGCAATGCCTATGTTCACATCAATTTGACCTCAGGTATAGGCTATTAGACAATAAAAATGGTGTGAAGATTTGATTTCTGTATTTCTTCTAAAGTTATTAAGCATCATTAAAAATGCCTTCCTAAGATAGAAAGTGAAGAGGACTAGGCACTGGGCCAATCGGTACTCTTCCGATGGCCAATAGGCCACGCTACGCGAACACCAACATCTCTGACAAACCAAGTGCCCTAAGACCTAGGGAGGACAAAAATTATGGCAGAGGTAGCTGAACCTAGAACTCAAGAAAGAGCCCTGGATCGGGATTGTAAAACGTTATCCCGTCACGTTTTCGAGCAACTCCAAAGTTTTTCCATGGAGGCACAAGACCTCAGTGCCCTCATGAATCGCATAGCCCTAGCTGCCAAGCTAATTTCTCAACGCTTGAGCCGAGCTGGTTTGATGGAAGGGGTGTTAGGATTCACGGGTGAAGTCAATGTGCAGGGTGAATCTGTCAAAAGGATGGATCTCTATGCCAATGATGTCTTCATCTCGGTATTTAAGCAAAGTGGTCTCGTCTGTCGCTTGGCATCCGAGGAAATGGAAAAACCCTACTATATCCCGGAAAATTGCCCAATTGGACGTTACACTCTGCTATATGACCCCATTGATGGTTCCTCCAATATCGACACCAACTTGAATGTTGGTTCGATTTTTTCGATTCGTAAGCAAGAAGGAGAGGATCTAGACGGGGAAGCCCGTGATCTTCTGCAAAACGGGCATAAGCAAATTGCTGCTGGCTACGTTCTCTATGGTCCGAGCACAATGCTGGTGTATTCCATCGGTACGGGTGTTCATGTCTTCACCCTCGACCCAAGTTTGGGAGAGTTTATCCTGTCGAAGGAAAACATTAAGGTGCCAGAACATGGCCCAGTGTATAGCACCAATGAAGGAAACTTCTGGCAGTGGGAAGAATCAATAAGGGACTATATTCGCTATGTCCATCGCCATGAAGGCTATACTGCTCGCTATGGTGGGGCATTAGTGGGAGATTTTCACCGCATCTTGCATCAGGGTGGTGTCTTCCTTTATCCCGGTACTGTTAAGAAACCAGAAGGGAAGTTGCGTCTACTATACGAATCTTCTCCCCTAGCCTTTTTGATAGAACAAGCCGGAGGCGCTGCCAGTACAGGTACTGAAAACATTTTGGAGGTTGTGCCAAAAACCCTCCATGCTCGTACTCCATTAATTATTGGCAGCAAAGAGGATGTAGCTTTGGTTAAGTCCTTTATTGAGGAAAAAGCAAGGCAGGCGCAAGAAAAGTTGGAAGTGGCAGGGCACGTAGATCAGGGTTAACCGGTTGAAGGTTAACTGGTTGAAGGTTAACCGGTTGAAGGTTAACTGGTTGAAGGTTAACCGGTTGAAGGTTAAGCGGTTGAAGGTTAACTGGTTGAAGGTTAAGCGGTTGAAGGTTAAGCGGTTGAAGGTTAACCGGTTGAAGGTGGCTTTGAAAACCTCCCTACCCTTCGGTTTATCCTTTGGGGTAAGGCGACGGCTACTCTTTGAGAAAGGCTTTACCCCACTCCAACCAACCGTCAAGCCAATAGTCAAGCCAATAACTTTCAACCAACCAACTAACCCTACACCGAACCCCAAGGCGAACAACCTTGGCCAAAAGGCCACGCGATCGCGTTCAACCAACCAACCTTCAACCAACCAACCTTCAACCAACCAACCTTCAACCAACCAACCTTCAACCAACCAACCTTCAACCAACCAACCTTCAACCAACCAACCTTCAACCAACCAACCTTCAACCAACCAACCAACCTACCCTAAGGGAATGCCAAAGGCGAACAACCAAATAACTGTAAACCCTTGACAAATAACAAGTAAGGAGCTAAGCAATGACAACGACAGCCGAGAATCCGATTTTTCAGATTGAACAAAATTATGGTCAGAGTATCTGGATGGATAATCTCAGCCGCACGCTGATTGAGTCTGGAGAACTAAAAGAACTGATTAAAACCCGGGGAATTTGTGGGATTACCTCAAACCCAGCAATTTTTGAAAAAGCGATCGCAGGCAATGCCATCTACGATGCAGATATCGAAGCCGGTATTCGTGCCGAGAAGTCGGTGATGGAAATTTACGAAACCTTGGTATTTGAAGACATTTCTAATGCTTGTGATATCTTCAAACCTGTCTACGACCAAACCAATGGCTTAGATGGTTACGTCAGCATTGAAGTCCCACCCACTATCGCCAAAGATACTCAAAGCACGATTTCCGAAGCCCAACGCTATTACCAAGCTATTGGTAGGGAAAACGTGATGATTAAGATTCCCGGTACCCCAGAAGGGTTACCCGCAGTAGAGCAAGCTATCAGTGAAGGCATCAACGTTAATGTCACCTTGCTCTTCTCTGTAGAAAGCTACGTTGAGACATTCTGGGCTTATATCCGGGGTTTGGAAAAACGAGCGGCAGAAGGGAAAGATATTAGCAAGATTGCTTCTGTAGCTAGTTTCTTCCTCAGCCGCATTGATAGCAAAGTGGATGCAAAATTGGAGGAAAAAAGTGCGGCGAGCGATGACCCGAATTTGACAGCGAAGCTAAAGGGAATCGAAGGCAAAGTTGCGATCGCTAATGCTAAAATTGCCTACCAGAAGTACAAAGAAATTATCCAAAGCGATCGCTGGAAAGCTCTATCAGCAAAAGGGGCACAGGTACAACGGTTATTGTGGGCAAGCACCAGCACCAAAAACCCTGCCTACAGCGATGTGATGTACGTCGATGAACTCATTGGACCGAATACTGTCAACACCCTGCCTCCCAATACTATCGAAGCTTGTGCCGATCACTGTTCCCCAGAAAGTCGGATTGAGACAGGTGTTGAAGAAGCTTACCAAACCATCAACTCTCTAAACGATCCTGATGTCAATATCAATCTCAGCCAAGTTATGGATGAATTGCTTGATGAAGGGATCGTTAAATTTGTTAAGCCCTTTGATTCCTTAATATCATCTTTAGAAAGCAAAGTCAAACTATTGGCTACGGTGTAATAGAAGACGTTTAAGGTTTCCAGTTAATTTAGGTTGAAGGTTGTCGGGTGACAAAATGGCTTCGATAGAAAGCTAATGTAAAGTCTTAACCTTGGCCAATAGGCACGCGCGTCGCGTTCAACCTTCAACCTACCCTAAACCAGACCCCTGGGCAAAAATAACCTTTAAGCTTTACCCTTGACCCTGATCACCTTCAATAGGCAAAGATGGTTACTCTGTTAGAAAATCCCTTAAGAGTGGGCTTGCAACAGGAGCGCACGCCAGAACCATTGATTATGGTGATTTATGGCGCGTCCGGAGATTTGACTAAACGCAAGCTTGTACCAGCACTTTACCAGCTTAAACGAGAACGACGGCTACCACCAGAAATTACCATCGTTGGTGTTGCCCGTCGAGATTGGACTCATGACTACTTCCGGGAACAAATGCGGGAGGGAATCGAAGAATTTTCCGACGGGATTCAATCGGAGGAGTTGTGGCAAGACTTTGCCGATGGCCTGTTCTACTGTTCCGGTGACATGGATAAACCGGAAAGTTACCAGAAGCTGAAAGCTTTCTTGGCAGAACTCGATGGTAGACGGGGAACACGGGGAAACCGGGTATTTTATTTAGCCGTAGCTCCCAGATTCTTTACAGAAGCCATCCAGCAATTGGGGGCAGCGGGAATGCTGACTGACCCAGTAAAGCAGCGCTTGGTAATTGAAAAACCCTTCGGGAAGGATTTAAGTTCAGCTCAATCTCTCAACCGGGTGGTACAAAAAGTTTGCAAGGAAGAGCAAATTTATCGCATTGACCACTATCTGGGTAAAGAAACTGTTCAGAATCTGTTAGTGTTCCGCTTTGGTAATGCTATCTTTGAGCCCCTGTGGAATCGCCAGTTTGTTGACCATATCCAGATTACCGTAGCCGAATCGGTAGGGGTAGAAGAACGGGCAGGTTACTACGACAAATCCGGCGCACTGCGGGATATGGTGCAGAACCATTTGATGCAGCTATTTTGCCTAACGGCCATGGAAGCTCCCAATGCTCTGGACGCTGACAGTATCCGTACTGAAAAGGTCAAGGTGATTCAAGCTACTCACCTGGCAGATATTCATAATCTAGAAAATTCAGCAGTGCGGGGTCAGTATTCAGCAGGTTGGATGAAAGGCAAACAAGTGCCTGGGTATCGCGAAGAGAAAGGGGTTGACCCCAATTCCACTACCCCCACCTACGTCGCCCTCAAGCTACTGATTGATAACTGGCGCTGGCAAGGAGTGCCCTTTTACCTCCGCACGGGTAAACGACTGCCGAAGAAAGTCAGTGAGATCTCAATTCAGTTTCGTAAAGTTCCCTTAATGATTTTTAAATCTGCGGCTCAGCAGACTAGCCCGAATGTCTTAACCCTGCGCTTGCAGCCCAATGAGGGAATTTCTCTGCGTTTTGAGGCAAAACGGCCAGGACCAGATTTGCGCACCCGCACTGTAGATATGGACTTTAGCTACGGTTCTTCCTTTGGCGTGGCAACCGCTGATGCCTATAATCGGCTGTTACTTGACTGTATGTTAGGGGATCAAACCTTGTTTACCCGTGCTGATGAAGTGGAAGAAGCCTGGCGGGTAGTGACACCAGCCTTGGCAGCTTGGGATGGTCCGGCTGATCCAGCATCCATACCTCAGTATGAAGCAGGAACTTGGGAACCGAAGGAAGCCGAACACCTAATTAATCGAGATGGACGTCGCTGGCGCAGACTTTAAGTTAGTTAGTCAGTAGTGACTATTGACTAGTGACTACTGACTAATGACTAGTAAGTAATGACTATTGACAAAAAACAAGTGAATTGCTATGGCTACACAATCTCCTCCGGTGCTTTCGATACAACCTCCCAAAGATGTTTCCTTGGGTGAAATTGAAGCGGAACTGCGTCAAATTTGGCAAAGCTATGGTGAAAACGGTGACTCTCCCAGTGCGATCAGGGCAACCACCTTTAGTTTAGTGGTTTATGAACCCGAAGAAACCCAGCAGCTATTAGCAGCACTGGGATATTATTCTGGTCCAATCGATGGTATCCTAGGTCCACGCATGGTCGCTGCTCTCAAGGCAGCACAGAAAGCCTACGGATTGGCAAGAACTGGTAAAGCAGATGAGGCGACTAAGGCAAAACTACGGGAGGAATACAATGAATCTCTCCAGAAGGGACAGAGACAGAAGAATCTACAGTATTCCGGTGATTTAGAAGGATTTGGAATTGCCGATGCGATCGCAGCCTCTAACCCCTGTCGCATTATTGCCCTTTGTCCTATTGCCGGGGAAGATGAAGGGGTTAAGGCTCAGGTATCTGCCTCTTGCCCCATTCAAAAGCAAAGCCAGAGTACATTAATATGTTGTGAATACATCACTCTAACTGGCACCGCTGCTGCTTTGGAACGGATTAGCGGTGTCATTTCGGAATTGATGTTAGCAGAACTGCCGAAATTCCTCTGGTGGAAGGGAACTCCTGATCCTGAGCATGGGTTGTTCCAACGGTTAGCAGGGCTAAGTAATACCGTCATTGTTGACTCAAGTAGCTTTACCAATCCAGAGGAACAGTTATCACAAATGTGTGAGCTGATCAATCAGGGCACACCAGTGGCTGACCTAAATTGGGCACGGTTGGCAGCATGGCAAGAGTTAACCGCAGAAGCATTTGATCCACCAGAACGTCGTGGGGCAATCTACGAAGTTGATCAAGTTACCATTGATTACGAAAAAGGGAATGAGGCTCAAGCACTGATGTTTCTCAGTTGGTTAGCGTCTCGCTTAGAATGGCTTCCCACGTCTGATCTCAAAGAAGGTGGGGATTACGACCTGCGGCGTGTTAAATTTATCAGACCCAACCAGCAACCTGTAGAAGCAGAATTGGCAGCTATCCCCGTAGCTGATGTCGGAGATGTGGCAGGTGATTTGATTAGCCTGCGCTTGGGTTCGACCAACCTGCAAGCTGATTGCTGCACTGTGTTGTGTTCACAAACCACAGGTTGTATGCGGATGGAAGCTGGTGGTGGGGCTCAGTCTTGCCGCATTCAGCAGGTATCGCCCTTGTTTGACCAGAAGACAGAGTTTTTGCTCTCTCAGCAATTACAACGCTGGGGTAGGGAGATGCTATACGAAGAAAGTATGGCAGTGACCAAGGAAATTTTGAATTTGACGGTAACAAGTTGAAGGTTTCACAAAAGCGTTGAAGGTTAACAAGTTGCACGTTCAATTTTGAGATCATAAACTTTAACCTTAAAACCTTAAACCTTCAACTATTCAATGGCTTTAATCATCGCTGGTGAACGTAGTGGGGTGGGCAAAACAACAGTTACGCTCGCCCTATTATCGTATTTATCCAAGTGTAACTATAAAATTCAATCCTTTAAAGTCGGTCCGGATTACATTGACCCCATGTTTCATCAGCGGGTTACTGGACGTCCTTGTCGGAATTTAGACCCAGTATTAACCTGTGAAGATTATGTTAAAGAGTGCTTTTATCGCCATTGCCAGGGAGTAGATTATGCCCTGATTGAAGGGGTGATGGGGTTATTTGATGGAGCATCAGGAAAAGATGATTTTGCCAGCACAGCTCATGTAGCACGGTTGTTAGACGTACCAGTGTTATTAGTGTTGGATTGCTCTCGGTTATCTCGTTCCGTGGCTGCGATCGCATATGGCTATCAATCCTTGGATCCCAGGATTACCATAGCTGGAGTAGTATTGAATCGAGTCGGAAGCTCACGGCATTTGGAATTGCTCAAGGATGCTCTCGAACCATTACACATTCCTGTATTAGGAGAGCTACAGCGTCAGGATAATATAACTATTCCCGATCGGCATTTGGGCTTGATACCTACTGCTGAAATTACTCAACTGGATGCTTTGATTAACCGACTTGCTGATCTAGGACAGAGTTGCTTTAATTGGGAGCATCTTGACTCAGAGTTGAAGGTTAGTAGGTTACAGGTTGTTCGCGAAGCGTGGCCAATAGGCCAAGGTTTTTCTGAGTTGAAGGTTAACAGGTTAGAGCTTAACTCTGAGTTGAATGTTGGCCGGTTAGAGGTTGTTCGCGTTCGCGCAGCGGAGGCCTTTGGCCACGCTACGCGAACGGCTTTGCCGAAAGCGTGGCCTATTGGCCAAGGTTCTCTAGACAACCTGCAACCAAATAACCTGCAACCTGTAACCTCTAATAACCTGCAACCTGTAACCTCTACTAACCTGCAACCAAATAACCCGCAACCTGTAACCTCTACTAACCTGCAACCTGTAACCTCTACTAACCAGCAACCTGCCCTAATCCGAATTGCTATAGCATGCGATCGCGCTTTTAGTTTCTATTACCAAGACAATCTCGATAGTTTGGAACAGCTAGGAGCGGAGTTAGTGTATTGGAGTCCCCTCACCGATACGACTTTACCTGCTGATGTAAAAGGGATGTATTTTGGTGGTGGTTTTCCAGAAGTGTTTGCTGAGCAACTCGCCGAAAATACTAGTGCGCGAGAGTCAGTAAGAATAGCGATAGAGTCAGGAATGCCCACTTATGCTGAGTGTGGCGGATTGATGTATTTAGGGGAGCAGATTACAGATTTTGACGGGAAATCTTGGTCAATGGTAGGGGTATTACCTACTGTTACGGTGATGGGAAAATCCCTTACTTTAGGATATCGACAGGCAACTGCTTTGGTCGATGGACCGTTGTTACCTGCTGGAGCGACGGTTTGGGGACATGAATTTCATCGCTCCCACTTAACAGTCATGCCCTCCAATCCCTTGTTTGAGTTACGGGGATATCACCAGAGAAAGGTTGGAGTTGAAGGGTGGCAAGTGTATCAGCTCCATGCTTCCTATGTTCATCTCCATTGGGGTAGTTGTCTGAGGGTTCCCCTTCGATTTTTGGAACGCTGTCAGCAGTTCACTTTTGAGGGAATGACAAGCTAGTTAAGGACTAAAGAGGTAATCAGCCTAGTTTCTTATTTAAGAATTTAAGAGTTTCCCAAATAAACCTTTGCCTCTTGCCTCTTGCCTTACTTAACTTTTTTTAGCATACTCAAACTATACTATCTGTATCATTCAAGATTCACTTTCAGCTTCCGGCAAAATTCCTCTCACACCTCAATGCGTAGCATGAGTGTGAGAGGAATTTTGCACAGAGTCTTTCGGGACAGGGAGACGAGCTATGAAACTCCTAAGTAGCTCGGAGCAAGTCATGCCCCTGCGTTCGCGTAGCGTGGCCTACGGCCAATCTGCCTCTTCTTGCAACTGCTGTTTTTCAAAATTCGTTAGCCTGACAACAAATCTTTTATATTTCATTTTGTATTGACACTTGTTGCAACGGATGTTATCCTAATAATAGGTCGAAAACAAGAGGATGTGCGGCTTGTTCTAAGTAGGAGCCTCCCCCACCAGGAGGGGTATGACTTAGGTAACTCGCGGGGACAACCCCAAAAGTTATAACTGTTCATCTGGATGGCGGTGCAAACCCGACCCCTA
>NZ_JAAHFZ010000102.1:0-11255 GCF_010672795.1 Moorena sp. SIO1G6 | reverse complement strand
CTTGTGAGTAGATTTTTTTCTGGGTCATAATTGGGATTTTTCTTGACTACCCCATTTACCCAGATTTTTCTGTTTTGTCCAACCCCTTCCCTACTTACTTTTCAACCACTTGTGTCCGTCAGCAAGCACTACACCTATAACACGCCAGATAGGTTCACGAGAACACCATCTTATCAAACCAATGTACATAGCTAATATTTTCACACATAAAAGCTTGTAAATATCGTAGTTTATCTAATGTTTTTTTACCGAAAAATTTTGGGTTCACCACTAATTGTAATAAAACATAAGCAATTAGACAGCTATATATTTGTATCTCAATTCCATTGATATTTTTTGTGATTAATCTGTCGAGTTTTAGATGCATCTTCAAAAATTTCCAGAATAACTCTATTTGCCAGCGCCAACGATAAAAATCTCCAATATCTTCATTACTTATTTCTGATTCACCTGTTTCTGGTAGGTTAGTCACTAGTCTAAATTCAGTTTTAGTTTCGAGGTCACAAAAGTTGACTACTCTAGCTTCTATTTGATCTTTTCCGGTTCCGATTAGAACCTGCCCATTTGATAACATTTCTAGCTGAAAGTTCTGATTAATTCTTAATACAAAATAACGATTATATTTGGTCTTTAGATTTTTTATCCTCTCCAAGCTCGCAAATCCTCTATCCATTACGCCAACTCCGTTTTCTGGAGTTGATTCTATTGTGTTATCCCCATATTTACTATCATGACCTTGACCAAAATGAATCATTATTCCTCCTGGCTCTGCTGTTAATAAATTTAAGCCACTGAATAATTTTACTTGATTAAAGCCTTGGCTCCATAAAAGCTTGCTTGTTAATGTTACTATGGTCGAATCAATCGGAAATAATGCTAATTTATTCTTCCCTACTTTTGGGCTTTTATGTAGAGCTTTTCTTAATTGAATTAACAAATTATAAAACAACATTGGATTTCTCACTTTGCTCGCCTTAGAGAAAGTCGATATGTCTACATCTATGCCACGTACATTCAAACGCTTAAATAAACTCCTCATACTAGTTTGACTTTGGTCTAATACAAATTCTAACCAGGTTGATACAAATAGCGATGCAGCGCGGTCTTGGGGGTTTCCCCCATGAGCGACTGCATCAAGACAGGAAAGTATTGAGGACTGGATAATCATCAGTAGGTAGTTTTCCTAGGTGTTTTTTGATGATTTGTGGAAAATTTGATATCATTTAAGCAACATTATTATATTTTTATTTGGCCTCTATTTTATCAAATTAGAGGCTATTTGTCTAGTTTTTTAACTATCATTCAACATTTCTGGTAATGAATATGTCTAAAACTCGGGGGTTCGCCCCACAGTCGGAATGGAAGAAAGTCAACTGGCGTAAGCTAGAAATGACTGTCTTTAAGTTACAAAAACGAATATATCGAGCCTCAAGCCGTGGTGATGTCCGCGTGGTGCGAAAGCTGCAAAAAACCCTGATGAAATCCTGGTCAGCTAAAATGATTGCGGTTAGAAGGGTAACCCAACAGAACAAAGGCAAAAAGACTGCTGGAATAGACGGGGTTAAATCGCTAACACCAAAACAACGCCTAGCCTTAGTAGCCAGCCTTAAAGTTCAAAGAAAGGCCAAACCAACCAGAAGGGTATGGATTCCCAAACCTGGACGAATGGAAAAACGCCCATTGGGGATTCCCACCATGTATGACCGCGCCTTACAAGCACTTGCGTGCGCGGCTCTAGAACCGGAATGGGAAGCAAAATTTGAACCCAATTCCTACGGATTTAGACCAGGACGCTCATGTCACGATGCAATCGAAGCAATATTTAAAAGTATCAAGCAAAAACCCAAATGGGTACTAGATGCCGATATAGCCAAATGTTTCGACAAAATCAACCATGATGCTCTTGTCTCAAAATTAAATACATATCCGTCACTAAGACGATTAATCAAATCATGGTTAAAAGCCGGTGTGATAGATAACGGAACATTCTCATCTATAAAAGAGGGTACTCCCCAAGGTGGAGTTATATCCCCACTCTTGGCAAATATAGCCCTTCACGGAATGGAGGAACGAATCAAACAATATGCCAAATCTATGAAAGGAGATAAAAAAAGAAACAAAAAGGCATTAAATTTGATTCGATATGCTGATGACTTTGTCATCCTGCATAAAGAACAAACTGTGGTAGAAGAATGTCAAATAATCATCAACGAATGGTTGAGTGACATGGGCTTGGAATTAAAACCAAGTAAAACCCGGATTACCCACACATTTAACGGATTTGACTTCCTCGGATTCAATATTCGTCAATATTTAGTAGGTAAACACCACTCAAAACAAGGTTTTAAAACCATCATCAAACCATCTAAAGAAAAAGTTCTAGAACATTATGGGCAGCTTTCCAAAGTCATCAACCGACATAAAGCTGCCCCCCAGGAAGCATTAATACGCAACCTAAAACCCATTATACGCGGATGGTGTAATTACAACAGGTCAGTCTGTAGTAAAAAAACCTTCAACAAATTAGGGTATATGTTATGGAAAAAACTCCAAAGATGGGGATACAGGAGACATCCAAATAGGTCAAAAACCTGGGTAAACAAGAAATATTGGGGAACCATCGAAGAAGACAACTGGACTTTCAAGACTAAAGAAGGATACTCCCTTCCTAAACATGCCAAAACGAAAATAATAAGGCATGCAAAAGTCAAAGAAACTAGAAGTCCCTACGATGGCGACCTCATCTATTGGAGCACCAGAATGAGAAAGCATCCTGAGATGACCACTCAGAAGGGAAGGCTTTTAGAACGGCAAGAAGGGTTTGAAGTTACCGTAAGATAGTGGAGCCTTTATAGTTGGTAGGTTATGCGTAAAAGGTTGAAGTCTTTTGTAGTAAGGCGACCCTATCTAAGGTTTCGTTTCCGGAAATGCGCTCATTGTGGTCTTACTTTCAAGGATGGAGATTTATTGGAAAAGCATCATATAATACCGCGCGCACTAGGTGGAAATGACCTAGACAAAAATCTAGAGTTATTACATCTTCACTGCCACGATATCAAGCACGGAACAAAAATCAACTCTTTGGCCGTAGGCCACGCTACGGGAACGGAGATAGATGGAAATCCGTTTTAGAGGTACCAATGACAAGGATTCCCATGACGAGGAGCCGTATGATGCGTGCATTGTCACGTACGGTTTTGGAGACGAGTCGGTGAGGCGACTCACCGGCTTAGTTTAATCCATTCTCAGGTGCTTCAAGACGTAGTAAAAAGAGTCAAGTTGGCTTTCGATAGATTCATCAAAGGGGATAGCAATGGGAAACGAAGCGGTAGACCGAGATTTAAGAAGCGCCACCGTTATCGTACTTTTACCTATCCTCAGCTGAAGGAAGGGTGCCTAGAAGAAAACATTATCAACCTACCAAAACTAGGAAAAGTAAAGATTTTCCTTCATCGTCCTATACCTACTGGATTTAAGATAAAGACAGCATCTATCACCAAGAAATGTGATGGTTATTATTTGGTTTTGTCTCTCTTAGACAAGACTGTTCCTGAAATTAAGCCTGATATTAATCCTGAATCAATAATTGGTATTGATGTTGGTCTCAAAGACTTTTTGACTACTTCCGAAGGCGAGACAGTAGAGATTCCTCAATATTACCGTAAGTCCCAGAAACGGCTAAAGGTCATCCAAAAGCGAGTATCCCGACGCAAAAAGGGAGGTAACAATAGACTTAAGGCTATTAAACAACTTGGAAAGCAGCACAAAAAAGTAGCGGATAAACGAAAAGATTTTCATTTCAAGACAGCGAAATACTTACTATCAAAATATGACGTAGTTGCTTACGAAAAACTAAACGTCAAGGGAATGGCTAAGTCCCGATTGGCTAAATCTGTGCTAGATGCTGGGTGGTCAAGCTTTCTGACAATCCTGACAAGCAAAGCCGTTCGCGTAGCGTGGCCTACGGCCTTAAATGCTGGCTTGTTGGCGGTTCCGGTAAGTGCTCAGAATACTTCGCAGAATTGCTCCAATTGCGGCAAAAAAGTCCCTAAAAAGCTGCATGTAAGATGGCACGATTGTCCCCATTGTAGATGCAGTCTAGTACGTGACCACAATGCAGCGATAAACATCAAAAATAGAGCGGCAGGGTTTGAAGTTACCGTAAGATAGTGGAGCCAAAATCGGCAAAGTTTTAACCCTTTTATGCATAGCCGACTAACCATAAAGGCGACCCTATCTAAGGTTTCGTCTCTCGGCAGTCCGTTCTTAAAGCCCAGCGCCTCCTAAGCAATGGCCGGATTGGCTGGGAAGCCTACACTGAACCTGCAAGGTCAGTGTAGGAGCTGTCACTTTCCATTTTCTATCAGCCATCACTCACCACCAAGACTCAAAATCGTTGATCCTGTTACCTAGGTAAGCGGCAAGCCGCTTAAGGATTGACCTTGGCCTTTAGGCCACGCTACGCGAATGGTCACGCTACGCGAACGATAACGTGTTACCTAACTTACTTGACCGGTCAATTAAGTACGCTCATTCAATAACTGATCGCTGAATCTTTAGGTCTACTTGATTGGCCTATTGGCCACGCTACGCGAGCAGCTACGTAGCCAACAGCGATTTATTTCCCTAAAACTGTTTGCCAACAAATAACTATGCACAACCAATCAATTAATTCGGTGCCTTCTGGCAATCAAAACTCTGAAGCCAGCACTAGTGGTTTGGTGAATTATCCAACGCCGAATCATAATGAAAAGCAGCCGATAGTAAGGGGCTACCAACTGTTAAATAAAATCTCAAATAATCTAGCACTATCTCCAAAAGTGTGTTAGATTATAACTATGGTACTAGTTCCTTTACGTAAGGCGGTCGAACTTACGGGATGATCGGGGAACACTCTGAGGAAGTATGCGGACAATGGCACAATCAGGTGCGAAAAAACTCCTGGGGGAACCAGGCTCTTTGATACAGAAAGCCTGCTCAGATTCGGGCACAAAAAGGGAGGAGTGGTTCCGGTTCGTCGATTCAGTATTGGGTATTGCCGAGTCAGCACCCACAAACAAAAAGACGACCTCGCCAGGCAAGTCGCCTACCTCCACTCCCTCTTCCCGGAAGCAGAAATCATCAAAGACATCGGGTCAGGACTCAACTACAAAAGGAAAGGTCTTAGAACCATATTGGAACGAATTGTGCGCGGAGATAAGCTCACAATTATTGTTACCTGTAGAGACAGACTCACCCGATTCGGGTTTGAACTTATTGAGTACTTGGTTAGAAGTTACCGTAAGAGTAGTGCAGCCTTTATAGTTGGTAAATTATGCAGCATAGGGTAAAGGTTTTGTAGTAAGGCTGCACTACTCTAAGGTTTCATCTCCGGTTGGTCTCAACGGTGGGAAAATCTTGGTTCTCGACCAACCTGAAAGCTGTCCCGAATCCGAACTTACCGCAGATCTTCTCTCCGGAGACGAAACCTTAGAATAAAGAAGCCTTATTTCATAAGTTTTAACCTTTTTACCCATAGCCTGTCGCCTATAAAGGCTTCTTTATTCTTACGGTAACTTCAAAATCATTCACGTCTTTTCTTGCCGGGTCCACGGACTATGGAAATACGGGAAGAAAATCGAAGAAGATAAGAGTGTTCCTAAGCCCTGAACAGCGATCTACTGTTCGCAAATGGTTTGGGGTATCCCGTTACGTATTTAACAAAACCGTCAAAATCCTTCAAAGCGGTGAGGTTAAGGCCAATTGGAAAGCCATTAAAACCGACATTTTAAACGACCTACCCGAGTGGTGCAAGCCAGTACCTTATCAAATCAAGTCTATAGCGATAAAGGATGCTTGCACCGCCGTCCGGGAGGCGAAAAAGAAGTACAAAAAGACTTTTCAGATTAATCGGGTTAGATTTAGGTCTCGTAAAAACCCAAGACAGTCTTGCTACATCCCAAAGTCGGCAGTATCTCAGAAGGGCGTCTACCACACCAAACTAGGGGAAATATCCTATGCAGAGTCTCTCCCCAGCAATATTGGTGATTGCAGACTAACCAGCCACAATGGGGATTATTACTTGGTAGTCCCCCATGAAGCAACGAAAGATGAAACCGATAACCAAGGGCGAGTAGTTGCTTGCTTACCCTGTACTCAGAACATTTTTAACCTTTTTTAGTGAGACTTCTGTCGGAAAGATTGGGCACGGAGACTTCTCCCGAATTCAAAGACTTTGCCAACATCTAGATAAGCTATTGTCGAGAGTAAGTAAAGCTAAACGTGGGCAAAAGCGTCGAATGAGGAAAGCTGTTCGACGGATGATTATCAGGATTCAAAACCTGATAGATGAACTCCATCACAAAGCAGCTAGGTTCCTTGTGGACAACTTTGATGTGATACTACTTCCCACTTTTGAGACATCTCAAATGTCTAAGAAAGGAAATAGGAAGTTAGGATCTAAGACTGCCCGCAATATGCTCACTTTTGCCCATTATCGATTTAAAGAGTTCCTAAAGCATAAAGCCAAAGAGCTGGCTGCCTGACACATCTGTGTGAAACCAAGACGTATCAGGCTCGACACTGTAACGACTGAATCCGTGAGAACCAGATGCGATTGACATGCAGTCACGCTACGCGAACGTAAAAATCCTGACGAGCTTTAAGAGCGGCGCTTAGCACGGTTGCGGGTCAATGGGAGCGCAAGGGGACGGGTGTTAAAAGTTGACGACTTTTGTGGAGGACTCCCTGAAGCCAGCGCAGACCAATTTTTAGGTAGCTCAGACCCCTTTGCCAATGAGGATTGACCTTTGGTCACGCTACGCGAACGACCTGCCGTCGCAGACAAAGTAGTTGAACAGCCATGCCTTGAGTCGTGCCGTACAGTAGTGCCACCGCAGCCACGCTCGTAGAGCCGTTCGAGAGCTCGCCATTGCGGATGTGGGAGTTTTCGAGTTGAAAGGCTCCCGACTTACTGTCGCTTAAATAATTCCTCGACCCGGAACCTCAAACCGTATTGCCACAGAGTCTTTAAGGTGGGGGTTTCATCGGTGATGACAGCCCAAGGCTCTTTGACCCCAATGACTATGGCTAACACCAGATGAGAGCGGTGTTTTCCATCAAGCCATAAACCCACATGGTGATAGAAAACTGCAACTCCGTTTTGTGGCCACAGATAACTGACTTCAATCGGATAGCGACGCGGACCGAAGCAAATTGACATCACAGGGCAGCCGTAGGCAGTAGTGCCAATTGGTCTTTTGTAACCAGTTCATCAAAGCGTGGGTGGGCTTTGCCCCGGTCGGCTTTGAGCATCACATCGGCATGAGGCGCGCAATATCCACCGGGCTTGGCGTAACAATGGCTGATATTCCAAGGGAAGCCACCGTGGCACTGCTATGCTCCTTGGAGACGAAACCTTAGACAGTTGAGCCTTTATAAGCGACAGTCTGTGAGTTATAAGTTTAAGTTATATGAAATAAGGCTCAACTGTCTTACGGTAACTTCAAACACTTGCCACAGAAATGGCACGGCACGACCACAACACACCAGTGATATATGAATCATACAGTAGCGATTCCAAAGCACTGTGGTATCGAGTGCAAGGTACAGACGATGAGACTGCCAATTCTTCAATTGCCTTTAGCACCAAGGGAATATATAGCCCCTTGTTAAAGTCGATGCCTAGGTATTACCCTAGGGCACCTCTCCTTCAAATCCGTACGTGAAGGTTTCCCCTCATACGGCTCCTAGATATCCTAGTCTTTCGACTTGCTCCCATGGATATATTGGTGACAGCTTTGGTGAACGGCCATAAGGTTGTTTTTCTTCCAGTTGTCGTGATTTCCATCAATGTGGTGGAGGTGTACTCTTTCCTCATCGATGAATCTCAGTTCGCAATATCCACAGGAATGGTTTTGCTTTTTCAAGGTTTCTGAAGTAGCATTGTTGTACAATTCAGTGTTTCTTTGGCTCCAGTAGACTAGGTCTCCATCGTAGGGAGACTTAGTTCCTTTTACCATTGTGTGTTTGTGTTCAGAGTGTTTTACCTCCGGGAATGCTTTCTTTACTAACCTTTTGGCTTCGTATCTATCGACTTTCTTCTCCTTTCTAAACTTGCGGCTCGCTGCTTTGTTTGCGAACCATAAATTGTTTGGGGAGTCGTCCATCTTACTGCAATGCCGGTGGTAATTCCTCCATCCTCGCACAATTGGTGCTAACTTTTTGGCCTTTACTTTGGCTCCATAATTCGAGCAGTTGGCTATGGCTTTAATCTTCTTTAGGACAGCTCTTCGATTCTCCTTTGATGGAAAACTTCTAAGCTTACCGTTTTTCTGGACTAGGAAATGCCAGCCCAGGAAGTCGAATCCGTCTGTCGCTTTGGTTTGCTTGGTCTTTTCTTCACTTATCTCCATCCCCCTTTCTGCCAAGAATGTACTGATTTTTGTCAGAATTTTGTCAGCCTTATCTTTTGGCTTTAAGAAGAACACCATATCGTCCGCGTACCGGACACTGGGGTGTATATCTTCAATTCCGTTCAGTGCGATATTCGCCAGGAGTGGGCTTACTACTCCTCCCTGTGGTGTACCTTGCTCCGGGAATTCGGGGTTTATTCCAGCTTTTAGGCATCGGTATATCCCTATTTTTAGTCCTTGCGGAGCTATTAGGCGTTTCATTATGGATTGGTGCGATATTCTATCAAAGCATTTCTTGATGTCTAGCTCGATTACCCTTTTGTTGATGCCGTTTGACCTTGACCTTAAGTGGTTAAAGATGTATTTTTGGGCATCGTGTGCGCTGCGTCCAGTCCTAAACCCGTAACTCCGGGCATGAAAGGTTGCTTCCTGTGCTGGTTCAAGGGCAAATTTCGCTAAGCATTGCCATGCTCTGTCAGATATCGTAGGGACTTTCAGTATTCTCGTACTCCCATTTTTCTTGGGAATCGGGATTTCCCGTAACCCTTGGTGCGTCCAATTATCCGCACTGGAGCCTAACATTTTAAGTACCTTAAACCTTTCCTTGTGGGTTAGAGCTTTCTTCCCATCAATCCCAGCGGTTTTCTTCCCCTGGTTTAATTGGGTCACTTGTCGGATTGCCAGAAGTTGGGCTGACCGGGATTTCAGAATCAGTTTCTGTAGAGACCGAGCTTTCCTCATGTCACCTGCTTGAACCGCTTTGTACACGCGCCTCTGTAGGCGGAAAAGATTCCGGCGGAGTTGTTTCCACTTTTGTCCTTTCCAAAGTTCACTATAAGATTGTTTTCTCATGTGTCTAACCATGCTCTCCTAGGGTTTGTATACTCTGAATACCCGCCACCAGTTTTGATGGCATCCTACCCGACGGGAGGGATTAAGTTTGACATAACTTACTAGAGTTTCGACCTTTCTCCAGACCTCATTGCCGTCGTTTTTACTCGTTCCGTCTTTTGGATTGTTTTGACGATTTAGGGTGGTTCAATTCGCCTATCCTCTTCTCGGAAATTACAGCTATCGGTCTGACAATGCTGTGAGAATAGTCGAGGATGAAGTCCACATTTTTCTTCAGGTTATGGCTGCTCACTTAGACGCTTTTTCAGAACCTATTTACCCCTGTCGTCTCCCCGTTAGCGAAGCGTGTTGTTACCTGCTTATTTTCAACTGATTGCGCCCTGCTGCCAGCGTCACTCTACGGGTTGTCGTCCGCTCGGTGTGGCCAGATAGGGAGTCACTTGTTTCCTCAAGGGTGGGACTTTCACCCACATCCGCAGGACAGTTAGGATTTTTGAGGTTTTAATCCTCGCGAATCCCCCAATCCATACCCCTAGGTTTTCCTAGGCTCCTGATTGGAACGAGCCGCACCACACCAATGAGTCGATTGCTCACAAAGCGGTGCCACCGACGTTCAAAGCTCTGGGCTTGTTTGGCGAGGCATAAGACATAAGGTTCCCAGGCACATTGGCTTAGCTTACCACTGCTAATTAAGGCACTCACCATCCAGGTAATGGTGTTTAGATGGCGCAGATCGAGGGTAGCTGCTGTATTGACACAGAAAGTCTAACAGTTGATCATGAATTTGGGTAGAGTTGGACATGCTCCGATGGGCTGGTTGTGTAGTGACCAAGCGCCTCGCATATCCCTCTACCCTTTTTGATCGAGTCTTGCCTTCCCGTAGCATGAGCAAAGGTCAATCGCTCTTTTCTACCAGTTTTCTCGGACCGTCCGCTCAAAACCTGCATCCCATCACCCAGGCATAATCAGGCTTTGAGGCACTTGTGTCCGGCAGTCAGGCCAAAGAGACCGGTAAGACAGTAGTGGATGTCTGTGAAGCCTATGTGCGATTCGTTGGCTAGAAACCAAACCCCCCTAAAGGTTGTTTGGGAGAAATAGCCGCTTGGTTTAACGAACCATGACAACTTGATAACCATGGTGGTGAAAAACCACCCCTCGCGAAATCCGAGTGACAGCCTTACCCTGGTTTATAAACTTAGCAAACTTATGAATTGATGCAAGGGTCGAACAGTGAAGCACTACCAGCCTAATGTGGTGTTAGTAACAGGCAAAGGACTCATGGGTACGAGAGGAAGATACGCCCGAATCATCGTAACACAGATGTAGCGAAAACAAGGCTGATACGCTACAGACAATAAGTCACGGAATAAGGATTATAAGATTATAGGTTCTTATAATGATTTCCCATATATTCCCGGTGAACAGTATCGCCCTAAAAGTCCATAAAAAAATGGTGATCAGGAACGAATTAACCGTCATATGTACTCTCAGTAAGGTCGATTATTGAGTAGGTAGCTAGCCGCAAGTCATATGAGGGCAAGATTGAGTCAAAAGCTAACGCCTGGGGTAATGCCCAGGATATGCTGACGGACTCACGTCAACGGAAAAGGTATGGTTGTAAGTAGTAATAAACATGTCTAATACTCGGGGTTTTCCTCAGAAGTCGGAATGGAATAAGGTCAATTGGCGTAAGCTAGAAAAGACTTTGTTTAAGTTACAAAAGCGAATATACCGAGCCTCACAACGTGGTGACGTCCGCGTGGTAAGAAAGCTACAAAAGACTCTGATGAAATCCTGGTCAGCAAAAATGATTGCGGTCAGACGGGTTACTCAAGAGAATAAAGGTAAAAAGACTGCCGGAATAGATGGGGTAAAATCTTTAATGGGATTTAAACAATAAAAAGAGTAAAATAAGGCTATAATACTTATCAGACAGTAAGTTTACGTCGAAATAACCTCCATGAGAGAAACCACTCCCTCCGCCATGCCCCCGTGCTTTGAGAAATGGTG
>NZ_JAAHFZ010000101.1:0-11255 GCF_010672795.1 Moorena sp. SIO1G6 | reverse complement strand
ATAAATGTTGGGGATTAGTTGAAAATTTGATGCATTTAAGTCGTCATAAGCTCGATCATTATTTACGAGGTATGAGAGCTATGAAGCTTATACAGTCTACTTTTTAGCTCTCATGTCGCCCCCCCAGGATACTGAGACATTAGCCAAGACTTGGGTTGAGCTGAAGTTATTACCATTACCGGAAGAATTTCGTTGGAAGTATATTGGTAGACAGTATCTCAAGCAAGTACAAACTATCATCAAGCAATCGGATAAGTTACGGCCTATCTGGGATTCCCAAACGTTAGATGCGATCGCAAAAAACACTAACGCTACAGCAGGCATTATCCCAGACTTTAACTTAAGGGAATATCAAGAAGCACTCCTAGAGAGCTACGGTAATGTTAAATTAGATAGTTTAGATACCGATGGCTCTGCCTATAATCAACTAAAACTCTGGACGATATTTATCCCCCAAAATGTGCGAGAGGTTCATGACTTGATGCCAGAGGCGATTCATGAACTGCCTAAAGATTATTATCAAAAACTGCTAGAGAGTGGTCAACTAGAACAGGAAATTGACCAAAAGGAGCTGGAAAAATCTAAAAAGCTTTATTATCAACAGCCAATTAAATCTGTATTAGATGTGATCAAGGACTCTCAAGGCTATCGGTATTTGGTGGTTTTAGGAGACCCAGGCTCTGGTAAATCTACCTTGCTGCAGTATTTAGCATTGGAGTGGGCAAGAACCGATATAACTACTGCCCTTTCTCTACCGATTCCCTTACTGATTGAATTACGCACCTATATCCGGAATCGCGATATTGGACAGTGTAAGGATTTCTTGGAATTCTGTCATCAAAGCAGTGGAGCGATATGTCATCTCAATCAACATCACCTTGATCAACAGTTAAAGGATAATGGTAAATTCTTAGTTATGTTTGATGGGTTGGATGAAGTCTTTGAGCCAGGTAAACGAGAAGATGTAATTACGGATATTCATCGCTTTACCAATACCTATCCTAAAGTAAGATTAATTGTGACATCTCGGGTAATTGGTTATAAACCCCAACGGCTACGGGATGCTGAATTTCGTCATGTTATGCTCCAAGACTTGGACTCGGAACAAATTCAAACCTTTATCGAGCAGTGGCATGAGTTAACCTTTACTGATCAAGCCGATAAAGTTAGGAAACGGGAACGCTTACAAAAAGCAATCAAGACATCTTCCCCAATTCGACAACTGGGGCAAAATCCCCTATTACTAACGATGATGGCAATCCTGAATCGCAATCAAGAATTGCCTCGTGACCGCTCTGAACTCTATAACCAATCCTCTCGATTACTGCTCCATCAATGGGATGTAGAACGAGCATTACTAGAAGATAATCGTCTTGACCCGATGACGATTGATTATCAAGATAAGCAACAGATATTGGCAAAAGTAGCATATTTTATGCAGGGTAATCAACAGGGATTAGCCGGAAATCTGATTAGTGCAGAAGATTTAGAAAGGATTATCTTCGATGAGCTCAAATCACGAGAGTTTACTAATCCCAGAGCCGTTGCCAAGGTAATGATTAATCAGTTGCGCACCCGCAATTTTATCTTGTGTTTCATGGGAACCGATTACTACGCCTTTGTGCATCGGACATTTTTGGAATATTTCTGTGCTTGGGAATTTGTCAGGAAATTTGAGAAAACCCAGGAGATTTCCCTAGAACAGTTAAAAACCCAGGTATTTGGTCAGCACTGGGGGGATGAATCTTGGCATGAAGTGCTGAGGTTGATTGTAGGCATGATTGATTCAAATAAAGCTGGAGAGATTATTGAGTATTTGATGGCACAAGATGGAGCAGGGGATAAGTTTGGTAATCTATTTTTGGCAGCGGATTGTTTGTCTGAGGTTAGGAATAGGTATGAGATTAAATCAACGGATACTGAATTACTGAATCGCGTCAAATACTTAATTGATTATTATCTAAATTATTATTATGACCAGTATGGAGATGAGGCAACGTTAGTTCGTGATATTGTCACTAAATCTTTAGTCCGTCATATTCGCACTAAAGCTTTAGTTCGTGATATTGGCACTAAAGCTATTATATTAGTAGCCACCCATTGGCAAAACCATCCAGATACCTTAGCCCTACTTCAAAAATCGGCTCACTCTGATACTGATTTGTGGCTGCGACTTACAGCAATTGAACAGTTAGCTCAAGGTTACAAAGACCACCCAGATACCTATGCCCTACTTCAACAATCCGCTCGCTCTGATACTGATTCCGATGTTCGAGTTACAGCAATTGCACAGTTAGCTCAAGGTTACAAAGACCACCCAGATACCTATGCCCTACTTCAACAATCCGCTCGCTCTGATACTGATTCATGGGTGCGAGTGACAGCAATTGAACAGTTAGTTCAAGGTTGGCACGATCGCGTAGCGTGGCCTACGGTCAATCAGCCTTGGTTATTTGAATTTTTATGTAATCGCACTCTCCATGACCCCTTTGAGCGTAAGCAACGCTGGGATGACAATCCTCGACAAGCAGCTCTTAAGGCCATCCTCGAATATTATCCTAACCATTCCCAAACCCGATCCTTATTGCAGGATAGAGCAGACCATGACTCCGATCCTAAACTGCGAGAGTTTGCTCAGGAGGAATTGGCCAGATTATCGAGCTTTTCATCGTAATCAAGTATAGAGGGTTTTCAAACGAGTTGTAAATTCATCGATGGTCGAAAAAGGCAAGAAGCAAGAGGCAAGAGGCAAGATGGGCAATAGTTCCAGAATTTTGTGGTAAACTAAAAAAAGACCTTTTCCGTTTACATCTCAAATGGAAAACTTATCTATACCAAAGTTATAGTTAGCAGACAGTAAAAAACTCCCAACGTCAAAAACCTTGGGAGGGTCATTTTAGGTTATATTCAACCCAGTCTAGCATCGGTATTTGATTAGTATGGATCATCAAATCAAGTACCGACATTTGCTTCTAGCCACTTAGCAATCGCATTTTGGCTTTCTTGGTCTGTTGCTAACCTTTCCATCATTTATCCACAGCGGTTCCCTCACTTAGCCAGCTCCCTCAAAGCATTTTCATACCTCTTGCTGACTTTCTGATAAGCTGCCATTACCGTTTCAAACTCAGGGTCTTTCGTGGTGATTTCAACACCATCAGCGGTTTCTGTGATAAATACAGTATCTCCCTGGCCAACATTCAGCTTTTGTAGGATCTCTTCAGGTAGAGTTATGCCTAGGGAATTACCAATTTTATTAATTGTGAGCTTGTACATATTGTAAAGGGAGTCGGGAGTCGTAAAAATCCTATATTATTATATATATATCATTACTATGAAAACCGCTATATAATATTCCCTATTCTTTCTCCCTACACTTCCCACACTTCCTGCGCCCCCGCCCCAAACTCTTCCCCCTACTCCCGATTCCCTACTCCCTATCAACGCGACAAAATCAAATTCAAAACATTCAACTCATTAGATGTCAACAAATACTTATCCGTAAACATCTTTGCTCTGAGTTGCTCTAGGGAATAGCTGTTAAATACAATAAACGGAAAATCTTGATACTCGTGACCAATGGGTAAAACATTATCAACCGGGTAAAATGTGCGAATATAACTACTCATAATCTTCCGAAATCGAGCATCTTCCGGTTCTTCCGGTTTAGAATCAAAATATTTCTTCAAAGCCTCTCCAGCAATAAAGGTAAATAAGGGCAACGCATAATATTGGTCAAATCCTTTAGATTTCTGCTCAAACCATTGGGTTTTAGGAGCTGAATTGCCTAGGGTTTCCAGTAACTCTATGCCATCCTTAAGCCCAGAGCGTAGGTTTTCTGGATAAGACTTACTGGCACTCATTTTACCCATAGTTTCCAACAGCTCATTGGTAATATATCTCACTAGTTTTACCAAATTGATCTGATAGGTTTCCTGTAATCCATTAGCAATCGGTACCACCAGCAAGGCACCACTAATGTAAGCTGTCTCAATAGCGCCTAAGTTTAGTAATTTATCCAACCCATGGTTAACCAACTGATTAAATTGGTTATTGAAAGACTCTACTAAAGAAATATAATTGGATTCTGCTGTATTCTTAACTAAAAACTCCGCTTGATTAAGTAAATCCTTTAGTTTAGTAGACACTTCCTCTAAAGGGTCATCCCATGGTTTCCGCTTATATTCATTCTTCAGCTCACGGATCAGATTAGCAATCTGAGCACTAAACCTATTCCCTACGGCTGAAATCGACTTACCTCCAATGGGAATTATCAAGAAATTGTCCCGACCAATCTGTCCATAGCCCTGGATGCGAGTCATGATCGACCCTTTCAACAGTAAGAGAATATTCAACAGACTCAGCACACTTTCCTTGATAAACAACTGCTGTTGCTGGTCATCCTCAGCATCATAATAAACAGAACGCTCAGCTAAATAGAAAATAAGTTCTTTATCTTGATTGTCTAGAGTCTTAACTACTCCATCGTCTTCATACTGACCACGACCTCTGTAAATTACTTGAATCACTTCCATCAGGTTATGCTCAATCTCGAACCGAGGGATTTCCACCAGGATATGCTTAGCCTTGGGAAAGGATAGACCTCGACTCCCGGAAGCAGTCATAAACACCACCTTTACCTGATTTTTATACTGCTGGATTTGCTTCTTTTCGTATTCAGATATATTAGCATGGATTTCCAGATAATCCTGATACTTGGTAAACTCCCCTAGCTCCTTTCTAATGCTGTCAATTAGTTGCGCTAATCTCTGCTTATCCTGGATATAGACCAGTATTTGCTCAACATCAGACCGATTCATTAATGCCTGGATATCTTGAAAAATTGTTTTTTGAAGAGATTTTCCTAAAATATCCTGTTGCTTTAAATTAGCTTCTTCACTAAATCGACAAGACTCCACCAAAACCTTGTAAGTGATAGATAATTTGCTAGCTGGATAGGAATTAGCATTGATAACCGTTGCCTCTAAACCCTTAAATTTAAACCGTTGCCGTGAAAGGGGTAATCCCAAACCAGAATTTGCCGAATTTCCCACACTCCGGAAGTAAATCTTATCCGGTTCCGATGAAATGTCAGATAAATGTTGGTCAATTACCCCTGGATCAACAATGGAAGCATCTGCTACAATTACCTTAGTGTTAAAGCCATGGCCATTATTGATCAATTTATAGTTAGATAGTATCCTGTGAATACCATTTAAAAACTCAACTCCGCCATCATCCCCAGTTATCTCATCGATCATTATAAATAAATGCTTGATTCTGCTAGATATAGCCTGCATCTTAGCAGGAATAACCAACCCTTCTCCTTTGTTGTAAGCGTTTCTGAAAATTTTTTCAAAATGCTCTAAGGTGTTGCCCCTCGGAGTTGCTTTCAAAGACTGGATAGACACCGTAGCAACAATACTATTAGACGTCTGCTCATCCACAAGGCAATAGATGGCTTCACAAATACTACTTAAAACTCCTTTAGACTTTTTGCCACGGTCTTGAATTTCCTCATCCGTTAATCGCTTCAGCTTATTCGAGCGCCTTGCCGATGGTTGAATCGTTCTACTATCGAAAAAATCAACATCTTTGATATTAAAATCGTCTTGACACTCATTCCAGAGGTATTGGACAGTGTAGCGTCCAAAGTTGTCGGAAATTAAATTAGCATTAGTGTTGATAGCGATTAGCTGATTATCGCACAACTCTCCGGTAGCTGAGTCTTTAAACTTCTCGATAATGTCAAGATTGACTTGTTTCCTGGGACTGACGTAGAAAAACAAAAATCCCTCGTCAACATGACCCTTTAAAAATTTTGCGATCGCAGTCGTCTTACCAATGCCTGGATTGCCTGTTAAAAACAGATAGGTCTGGTCAGAAACCAGCGCCTTCGTAATCAATTCCCCATGAGCATCCCGCAAATTCATTGCTGTACTTAACCCGACACTTAATCCCAGTTGCTTGCTTAGATCGGGTGGCACCTGAGCAATAGAATTAACAAACCCCTGGATGTGCTCTTTATGATTTACTTTGGTTATAGTATCTGGTTGGATTGCTAACAAATTATCCACAAACTGCTTACCGTCCTGAAAACTGCGATAAGCATTCCGTTGGATTTGCTTTAACACCTGGTGACGGGCATCCTTAATCTCTTTAGGACTAGAATCATGTTTATAAATCTCGTGACAGGTGTCCAAAACCTCTCGATTCGTCTGGTTTACAGACATAGCACTAATTCCGCGATCGCTATAGCCCACTACATTAGATACTACCGATGTCTGATCCGAGAAAATACCAATCTCTCTCAGGAATTGATTAAAGCTATGAGCATAACTACCGGCCTGAATTAACTTACTAGTTTCCTTATCTCTGAACTTAAATGCAGTAAAATAACTCTTCAGCTCTTTAGCGAACTTAAAATCTAAGTTTTTCGTATCTAAGCGAAGCTTAGAAAAAACACTTTTAGATTTCAAATAGTTAATATCACGAATTAATCCATGCCGGAGAATATCTACATAATTCAAGTTTTCAATATCCGCATCTGTCTTAATCGAAAACACCGATAAATCCACACAAAGCACCCGAAACTCCCTACCGCGATAACTTAGCAGCATCAGAGTATCGGCTTTCAGAAACTCTCCCTTCTTAGAATACTCCCTAATGTAACTGTTCAAATTGTTAGCATTAAAATTATTAACCCGAGCCACAGTATTCCTAGAAGGTCTGGTTTGACTACCTAACTCCTGATCAAATTGAGACAATACCTCCTTATACCATTGATCATCTCCTTTACAATAGGTACCGATACTATTATCATCACAGAAACAGCACTGGTAATAGACAATTTCTAGATGACGCCGCTTATGTTCTTTACTCCAACCGATAGCCTTGAGATAATCCCGAAAGAAGTTCAAACCAGATAAGAAGCCTTTCTGAAGGAAAAACGTACTCCATTTTTCAGCCATCTCTCTTTCCAAAGGACTGATCAGCTTATCCACAATCCGCTGGAGCATATTACGAAACTTCAGTTGCTGCAAATCCTGACAATATAAATTACCAAAATTGTGCTTAATCTTGTTTTGCTCAATGTCAGCTAGAATGCCAATATTAAATCCAACTTCAAAGATGCGACCTAAATCTTCGGCTATTTTAGTCATGTTTTAAAGGGAGTAGGGTGCGTTAATGAAATGTAACGCACCGTGTTGTAGGGTGCGTTAATGAAATGTAACGCACCGTGTTGTAGGGTGCGTTAATGAAATGTAACGCACCGTGTTGTAGGGTGCGTTAATGAAATGTAACGCACCATTGGTATGTTAATTTTTGGTGCGTTACGCTTACGCTAACACACCCTACCACCCAAACCGACTATTCATACCAAATCCCTTGTGGTTTTTCTTTCCTGGTATCCCTTCGCCAATCGGTTGGATAAATCCCCTGAGCGATAAAACGATGAATACTAGAATACTGCCAATCTTGGGGATTTTTGCACAATCCATGATGCACAGGATTATTATGAATATAATCACAATGTAGAGCAAAATCCCGTTCATCCCTGATTAAATGCTCCCAAAAACGGCGTTGCCAAAGATTGCTCTCTCTTCGCTTTTGTCGTGAGGGAGAAACCACTCGATTAATTCCTAATTCTTGTCCATAATGTTTGGTAACATAGGTTTTAATCAATCGCAATCTCACTGAAAAATCCGGATCATCAGGGGGTAAAGTCCATAAACAATGAAAATGGTCTGGTAACAAAACAAAAGCATTAATGGAAAAAGTATATTTTTGCCTTACTTTTTCCATGGCTTCTCTAAGAGCTTTTCTAGCTATATCACTACAAAGCCAAGGATGTCTTTGATAGGTGACTTGTGTGATAAAGTAGCTTCCCCCAGAAACACGAGGTCTTCTATAATTAGGCATTAGCTTACTTGTAGGGTGCGTTAATGAAATGTAACGCACCATTTGTATGTTAATTTTATTAGGAGTAGGGTGCGTTAATGAAATGTAACGCACCATCGGTAGTAGGGTGCGTTAATGAAATGTAACGCACCATTTGTATGTTAATTTTATTAGGAGTAGGGTGCGTTAATGAAATGTAACGCACCATTTGTATGTTAATTTTATTAGGAGTAGGGTGCGTTAATGAAATGTAACGCACCATTTGTATGTTAATTTTCGGTGCATTACGCTTACGCTAACGCACCCTACTTGATCTACTTGATCACTTAATCACGGTGCGTTACGCTTACGCTAACACACCCTACTTGATCTACTTGATCACTTAATCACGGTGCGTTACGCTTACGCTAACACACTACTTGATCACGGTGCGTTACGCTTACGCTAACACACCCTACTTGATCACTTAATCACTTAATCACGGTGCGTTACGCTTACGCTAACACACCCTACCACTATTTAATATATTTCTAACTTCAGTTAAAAACGCCAAGCAATTAAAATTCCCCTGACCTCTCATATGATTAAACAAGGACAAAGCCCCAACGGAATAATCCCCAATCAGATTTTCGTAAGGGTCTAACTTAAAGCTAATCTCTCTTGCCTTCTGGTATCGCCAAAAGTGAAACAGACTCAAATACTGAACTATGTCTTGTTTCAGAGGAGTATCATACATCAAACCATTGCGAATATCTTGATCATCCAGTATCCCCTCATAGATATTCAACAACGTCGCATAAGAAATCACTCCATTATAATTGCGCTGCTCCCCTGGCACCTCAATGCCATTAAAAAGATTAAAAAACACCACCGATTGCTTACTTTCCTCTGCCATTAATTTAGTCAACTTCTCCGTATCCTGAATATACAACGAACTGGCCCCAATTTTTTTTAGCTTTACCACATAGTACTTATCAAAAAATATTGGATAGATTTTGATATCCTTATGCTCCCCTTTTAAAGCACGGATAACATCCTTGGACATAAAGAATAATCCATCATCATCCTGAGACTGAGTCATATGTAAAGTACTGGTATAGGGAGCCTTAGCCACATAGATAAAATGTTTGTATCCGTTTTTATCATAAAGCTTGGTAACTTGATCAATTACAACCGTTGGTTCCTGAAACAATCGTTGGTGGTCATAATTACCAGAGAAAGTGGTCAGTAACTGTAACCTGACTGCACCATCATTTCGACGGATTACTCCCACCACTTCTCCCATCAAGTTCGATCGTTTGTGCCGACTCCCCCATTTGCTATCACTTTCCCGACTGGAAACTACAATAATTGCTAACTTCTCCAATGGCTGATAGCCTTGGGGATAGTGTAAGGGCTGATTGAAACGAAACCTTTTCGGCAATACCGAGTAGAGAGAGGTCATCACATTAGGAATTTTATAAGAACTTAAATCCCTGATATCAATTCCTTGAGTATTCGACCGATGTTTCTGATTCAGTAAATGAGACAATACCATACACAACGATAGCAAAAATTTTTCGATGGGAGCCTCATCCTCCTTATTACTCAGATGCAATCGTAAAATCGGAATAAATAAACGCTTTTGCTCCTGCAACAGCAGTCTCAAACAGATATAAGCCAGCAAAGCAAAAGTAAACCGATAAACAAAAGCCCCTTGGGAGTCTAAAGGATTATTCTTGTCTATTTTATAGGGAAACAGCATTAACTTATGCTGCTTAAAACACTGGTTGTATATGTCTGTAGCCCTATTGTCTCTTGGTACCAATAGTATCGGGAGCGCTTTAATCCCAGTGATGTCATCATACTCCATACTGAAGGATTGCTGCTCATCCTCAGCACAATAGCGAATATCACTAATTCTGATATTCGCTTCCAGACTACAAACCGAATCTCCGCCAGCATTTGCCTCTCGAATCGATAGATACTTCAGAACGTTTTTGGGATTACCTCCCAAAACCTCCTTAAACAAAGTCTGCCTAGTCTGAATATTACTAATATCGTTTTCTAAAATGCCTTTTTTTACAGAAATATGGAGAGGATACCCTGGGCTTGATAACCTAGTCTTGTATTTTATAGTATTTGTCAAACAGTCTTTTAGCTGATCAATTTTAGACTGAACATTATACTTATCGAACCCTTTGATGATTCCTCTAAACATGTCCTGCTTCTCACTGTCCTTCGATTCTCGTAGCCTGGGCAAAACCTTTTCCTCAAAGGCATTAATAGGATCGTACTTTAGGTCAGACGTAGGAGTATAGCCGGGATCAGAGGGGTCATTACCAGCAAACACAAAGTAGTACAAAAACACAATAGTCAAAACTTTTCTAGCAAAAGCTTCTCGTTTTGAAACATCTTTCAGTAACTCTTGATGCTCCTGACTATCGGGATTAATCAGATTAAGCGAATACTCAAAAACCCGTTTACTACCATGAGCATGAACCTTACCATCCAACTTGAGCTTAAGTCCAAAAATAAACTGTAATTCTCCCCACCCTTCATCGGTACTTTCTCCCAAGTATCCCTCTATTATCGGAATAATTGGCAACCGATTAAAGGCATCTGCCCTCGAAAAAACGTCTCTGTAGTTAACCGATACCTCAGCATAATTAACCAAGTACTCCCCATCTGCCTTATTGATATCATTGATGTAGTGATTAATCAGCTTAAGTCGGCGAATCAAATCCTCCAGATAGATAGCAGCTTTAGCATTACCAGGACTAGCACTAGTATTAATCGCTCTTTTAAGAATCTCTAAGTAATGAATCTGGGCTTGTTTCTTAAGTTGGCCAAGAGTTTCCGTATCCGCAATGTGCTTCAGTCGGTAAAAATCAGATTTAGGGTCTTTTTCTAGATCATCAACAATATCATAGAGCTCTTCGCGGTCGCTTTCACTAACCCCAGCAAACTCAGTATTAATATAATTGATCAATCCATTTCTCAGTTCACTATTAAACTCAGCACTATTTAGCACCGTAATCGTGATCTTGTGAAATTTTAGCAAATCCCTACTGTGATCAGCAGTTTTATTTACACTTAACCGTTGCTTTCGTAAACCAGGATAGTTACCAAAAGGATAAGTAAAATCTAATTTTGGCGTTTTTCCTTGGAAATCTGTTAAACTAGTAACTAAATTAGAAACAAACTGTAAGAATTCAGGTCATTGGAATCAGGGAAGGATAAGAAACCTTTGTTGGGGAAACGGTAGCCTCAAGAGCTTGTCGGAAAAATTCCACAGCCGAACGACCCTGGACACGGCAGGTTTGGATGACGCTGAGTAAATCCGCTGTTTCCCGAAACCGTTCCATGGAACGGGA
>NZ_JAAHFZ010000100.1:0-11310 GCF_010672795.1 Moorena sp. SIO1G6 | reverse complement strand
ACCTCTAATTACGACCCTGACCCAGCCATGGCCTCCCGCAAACAACATCAGAAAAGGTACTATCGACTCGAATTTAAGGTAAAAACCTACGATTATGCTTTTCATTAAGTTTTGTCAGTCAACCAGGGTGAGAAACACTCTCAGTCTGGCTCCCATACCTCTGACTCCTTTCTTCGGCAACACTTTATAATTTGTAACATACATCCTTTTTTTTTGCACGACCTACTTACAACCATTTTTGAGCTGGTAGAGAATGCCATTTAATATTTCTCTTTTACTCCACTTCGGGGGTCGGGTTCTCTTCTTTTCTGGCAACAGAGGTTCAAGAATTTCCCACTCTCTGTCTGTCAAGCTACTTGAGTATGGCATTTTTGACTCATTATACTTTCTCACGAAGATCCCAAATGGGTTCTATAAATTTTATTTTATCTAAAGATTTATCCCTAGAAATTCATTATAGAATTACATTAATGTTCATAAAGAACACTTCTAACAATTTTTGGCGAGGTAAATACTGTGAATAAGGATGCGTTAAGTGAGGCATTAATAGCTCTAGCTAACCAAGATCGACCCCTATCGGAAAAAATATTCCTAAAACTTTTAAGACAAGTATGGCAAATTGATTGGACTGTTGCTGCTTATGATGTATGGGGTCATTATATTGAATATGATGTACCTTATTTCTTGCGATTTATGAAAGCAGACGTGGGAGATGAAGCAGAAGAGAAGCAATTATTGATCGATTGGATAGGTTCCAGACTTGAGCTGCGAAATCAAAAAGGTTCAGGGCAAGATAGACTTATAGATCTAATCGAGGAAGTTAATCAATTAAGAGCCTCCACACGCAAAGGTGCAGGTTGGTAAGCTATTGATTAATGTTGAATGAATGATAGTCCGGTTCAATTGATTGGTTGAGAGCTGTGCTGGACTGATCGGAAGCATTGTTTTGCTCAATATTGAATATATAGGGTGCTTTTAAAAAATTCAGAACTCAACTGTCTCTTTGTTGCAAGTTTTCTTCAAACATAAAAGTGCCCTTTTTTCAATCATTATTAATCCGTTTAGTTAATCAGTCAAACCAGAAATATTGAGTGAATTTAACTGTGCTCACTTAAGTTAAATTGGTCAACGACATTAAACAGTACTACGAGGGATAATGCAGTGTGCAGAAGAAAGTACCGACCGATAACATTGGCGTTCGCGGAGCGTGTGCGTTAGCACGTAGGCTAACTTTACCCCAGAAATGGGTTGACAGGTTTGTGGATTCCTAGGTTTACCACCAACAAAAATCCACATCCCCTTTAAGGGACGGGGGTTTTAACCCCTGCGTCGCTTTTCCTCCCCCGGCTAAAGTGCGGGGGTCTCCAAGCTACCGGAGGTTTTTGATGATTTTTGATGACCAGGCAAAGACTTTTGAAGCTAGAACTGGCTTATCTGAATTAACTTGCCAAGCGGTGGCAGAAACTGCCTTTCAGCTAGCTGAAATTCAAGCGAGGGACTGCATCGTAGAAGTGGGTGCAGGAACAGGGCAAATTGGTCAGTGGTTTACCTCTGAATCAGTTCAATACCTGGGTTTCGATCTTTCCGAGCCCATGCTGCAAGAGTTCCGTCAGCATCTAGATCACCCTAGGGACAATTTTAAGATAGTTCAAGGGGATGCTAACCAATATTGGCCAGTTAAAGATGGCACAGCGAACCTCATCTTTAGCTCTCGCACTTTACATCTACTGAACTTAGAACACATCGTGAGTGAAAGCTGGCGCATTGCCCACGCAGAACGAGCAGTCGTACTGATGGGGACTGTGCAACGCCAGAAAAATAGCGTCAAAAATCAGATGAGAGACCAGATGCAAACATTGCTAGCGAAGGAAACGTTGCAGGGACGACAAAAAAACAAGTTGATGCATCAATTGATCGAACGATTTACTCAGGATGGTGCTCAAACCATTGAGCCTATGGTGGTGTCGTCTTGGAAAGTCGTCAGTACTCCTAGACAGTCCCTTGACTCTTGGCGAGGTAAAGCCAACTTAGCTGGTATTGAGCTCGGTGATGAGATTAAGCACAATGTTCTAGATCAACTAGAAGTTTGGGCACAAGCAACTTTTGGTGGATTAGATCAGCCCATCGAATCTGAAGAAACTTATATACTCCAAGGCGTTCGCCTCAACTAAGCTTATGAAAAATATGATTCTGACTCAAGACAATGAACTTCTTTCTGAATTGGGGAAATCCCTAGTTTCAGGGTCTCTTAGCGACGAACGATTGTTGGCACAAACTGCTGCCCAGCCACCGATCCAAATTTTACCCGATGCGAATTTATTGAAAATTGGTGGACAGAGTTTTATTGATCGTGGACGAGCAGCAGTTTTTCCTTTGATGGATGAAATTGTAGAAAATCTAGGTCACCACAAGATGATCATTGGCACCGGAGGCGGAACTAGAGCCCGTCATGGTTACAGTGTGGGACTAGATTTAGGTTTGCCCACTGGAGTTCTGAGTGTACTGGGTACTTTTGTCAGTATGCAGAATGCTCGGATGATCCATTTTCTGCTGGCTAAACATGGCATCCCTTTTATTGAACCTGTTCAGTTTCCCCAACTCCCCCTTTACTTAGAAGAGCGGGGTGCAGTCATTTTCTTTGGGATGCCTCCTTATATTTTCTGGCACGAAAACCCTGCGGTGGGAAGAATTCCACCCCATCGCACAGATACAGGTTCTTATCTGATCAGCGAAGTTTTTGGTACCAAGTCAATGATTTTTATCAAAGATGAGGAAGGCTTATATACCGCCGATCCCAAAAAAGATCCCAACGCTAAATTCATCAAAAAAATCTCTGTCGCAGAACTACAAGAATTAGATCTACAAGATGTAATCGTAGAACGTCCAGTCTTAGAGATGATGCAACGATCAGAGAATCGCCGTTCAATTCGAGTCATTAATGGATTAGTCAAAGGCAATCTCACCCGTGCTCTGAACGGAGAAGATATCGGTACGCTGATCTACGCAGACGATAAACAGTAAACAGCGAACAAACAAGCGACGACAAGATAACGGATAACTAAAACAATGACTTACACAGAATTAAACAGTGATAAACGCAACCACCTCGAATCTATGCTGATGCGGGAAAGCTTGCTAGATAAAGAGGTACAGAGATCGACCGAACCTCAGTCTCAAGATACTCCGGTGATTCGGATGTTGCCTAATTCCCATGTTGTTAAAATTGGAGGCAGGTCGATTTTGGATGCTGGGCGATCGCTGATGTATCCTTTAGTCGAAGTAATCGGCAACTGTCTCAGTTCTAAAAAGCTGATTCTTGGGACAGGGGGGGGAGCCAGAAGCCGCCATGTCTTCTCGATTGGCATTGACTTAGGGATGCCAGCAGGTGTGCTGGCACAACTTGCACAAGCGGATGCCCTAGGAAACGCTCATATTCTGGGCGCACTGCTATCTTCCTATGGCGTAGTGGCGATTCCTCCAGAAATTTTTGGTCATCTCTTACCCCTATTTATCAACAGTGTACCTGGTGTGATTTTTACGGGTGTTCCTCCTTACTCCCTCTGGGAACATCCTCCAGAAGTCGGACGTATTCCTTCCCATGGTAGTGATGCCGGCTGTTTTCTGCTGGCGGAATGTTTTGGTTGCAAAACTCTCACCCTTGTTAAGGATGTAGATGGACTTTATGATCGAGATCCCAAACTTGACTCCACTGCTAATTTTATTCCTGAAATTTCTGCAACAGAGTTAAAACAACGCAATTTAGAAACACTACCTTTTGAGCGTATTCTCATTGATTTACTCGCTAATTCTCGATTAGTAGATAAATTCCAAATCATTAACGGAAGAATCCCGGAAAAATTAGAAGCAGCTCTTGATGGTGAGCATGTGGGCACAATTATTTACGCGGATAAATAAGGGGAAAATGATCGGAAGAAGAAAGTTTATCGGATTAAGTCTGTTAAGTCTCTTATCTGCTTGCACTGCTTTGAGTTTCGGCAGTGAAGATTCGTCTACAATCACTCTGACTATCTCTGCGGCTAGTAGTCTACAAGATGCGATCCAAGAGATTGGTAATTTGTACAGTCAACAAAATCCTAATATTAGGCTTACCTATAACTTTGGTTCTTCCGGTTCCCTTCGACACCAAATCGAACAAGGTGCGCCAGTGGATGTGTATATTTCCGCAGCAAAGCAACACATGGATGCTTTGGAAAATAAAAACTTTTTGCTAGATAATACACGCCAAAATCTGCTCAAAAATGAGGTCGTGCTGATCACAGCTCACAATAATTCTGATCTCGATGGATTCTCACACCTTAAGAGTGATTTTGTTAATAAAATAGCCATTGGTGCGCCGGATAGTGTTCCCGCCGGGAAATATGCGAAGGAAGTATTGGACTCCCTGAAGTTATATCAACCCTTAGAAAGTAAGTTGGTTTTTGCCAAAAATGTCCGCCAAGTTTTAGCTTATGTAGAAACGGGTAATGTGGAAGCGGGTATTGTTTATAGCACTGATGCTCAAGTCTCAGATCAAGTCAAGATTGTAGCAACCGCACCGAGAGATTCTCATTCTCCCATTGTCTATCCCATTGCGATTGCCCAAGATAGTAAACATCCAGAAGCTGCCCAATATTTTATCCAATTTATCTTAAGTAATGCAGCTCAAAATGTTTTGACAGAATACGGCTTTAAAAAGTAAAAATTATTACTTATCACTTATTACTTATTACTTATAGCAAGTCGCGCTCGTCTATTTACAAATAATGAATGAATTTCCTTTGGGATCTGTATATCATCTGGGAGTCTGTAACTACACCAGCGCGAAGCACTATATTACTTATTACTTATCACTTATCACTTATTACTTATTACTTAATTAATGCCCTTAGACCTTTCGCCTCTCTGGATTTCTTTAAAAACGGCTTCGGTGGCTACTGTTTTTGCCTTTATCGCAGGAATTGCCGTGGCAGAGGTGATGTTTAGCTATCAGGGCAAAGGAAAAGGTCTAATCGATGGTATTTTGACTCTTCCCTTGGTACTTCCGCCCATTGTGACAGGTTTCTTACTGTTGTTATTGTTCGGTAGAAATAGCCCCATCGGACAAGGATTACAGCAATGGGGAATTAGCATTATATTTTCTTGGCAAGCTACAGTAATCGCTTCTACTGTAGTGGCATTTCCCTTGATGTATAAAACGACATTAGCAGCATTTGAACAGATCAAGAAAGATCTGATTAATTGTGCTCGCACTTTAGGAGCCAATGAAAATAGGATCTTTTGGCAAATCGTTCTGCCTTTAAGCTGGCGAGGAATCGTTTCTGGGACAATTTTAACCTTTGCTAGGGCACTAGGAGAATTTGGAGCGACCTTGATGTTAGCAGGTAGCATTCCTGGCAAGACCCAAACCATGCCCCTAGCGATTTACTTTGCAGCAGAAGCAGGGAACATGGAAGAAGCGTTAATTTGGGTAATCATTTTAGTCGCGATCGCTCTAGGAGTCATTGTTACCATTAATTATTGGTCTGATACAGACGGTTGGCTTGAGCAGCTTTCAGATAGATTGGGAGCCTCAGCAATCAGTCGTTGGTCATTAATTACAAGTCGTTGGTTTTCTGTTTTTCAATCTACCCACCACATTCAAGCCAAAAATCAACGCCATTTTTATCAACAACTCATTCTTGAAATAGAAAAAGATTTACCTAGTTTTAGTTTGATTACTACCCTAAATGCTAATAATAAACTGTTGGGAATATTGGGAGCTTCGGGTTCTGGTAAAAGTATGACCTTGCGTTGTATTGCGGGTTTAGAAACTCCGTCTCGTGGACGGATTGTCCTCAACGGACGCATCTTATTTGACTCTGACAAGAATATAAACCTATCTTGTCGCCAACGTCGTATTGGTTTTGTCTTTCAAAATTATGCTCTATTTCCTCACATGAGAGTGGCTCGCAACATTGGTTTTGGCTTACAGCATTTGCCGAAAGAAGAGCGGCGCAAGCAAGTTCAAAAATACATTGATTTAATGCAGTTACAGGGGCTAGAAAAACGTTATCCTCATCAATTATCTGGGGGACAACAACAAAGAGTGGCACTAGCCAGAGCCTTAGCGATTGAACCAGAAGCAATACTGCTGGACGAACCGCTTTCAGCTTTAGACAACTATTTACGCAGTCAAATTGAACAATTATTAGCAGATGTTTTTGCTAACTATCAAGGGGTGATGCTGTTAGTGACCCACAAATTAGAAGAAGCTTATCGAGTTTGTGAAGATCTAGTCATTCTTGATCACGGTCAAGTCATTGGGGCGGGTTATAAAGAAGACATTTTCCGACATCCACCTAATTTTAAAGTGGCACAGCTTACCGAGTGCAAGAACTTTTCTCGTCTACAGATTGTCGATCCGTATCACATCAAAGCGATTGACTGGCATTGTCGTCTTCAAGTTGTTGAACAGCTTAACTCATCATTAACCTATGTCGGTATCCGCGCTCATCATCTCAGATTTGTTATCAAGCAAGAGACAGTTAATACTTTTCCTTGTTGGTTAGTCAGAATTAGTGAAACACCCTATCGTATAACTCTTTATCTTAAGCTCAACTCTTCTGCAAACCATGAACTAGATTATCACCTACAAGGAGAAGTTTTTAAGGAAAAATGGGATAAAATTAAGGATCATCCCTTTCCTTGGTATGTTTATTTAGATCCTCTCCAACTTATCTTAATGCCCACATTGTAAGAGCATATCGATCAGATAATCTTTATATGGGTCTAATTTAGACCGTCTCCGGTCACTACGACCTTGATGTTCTAAAAAATGGGGGTGACGTAGATCTCGAAACACACTACTACGACCAATACCTAATTTGAGGATCACCAAAAGTTGCCAAGACCCCTAATGTTAGCAGCAAATTGTTATGTTTGCAAGCAACTACTAAGAGTAGGTAATCATATTTGACAACAGGTCAAAAATATGATTAAATCGTAGAGGGTCATTCAAAGAAACATTAAATCCAGTTCAATAACCTGGTCTAACAGATCTGGTCTGACTGCCTTAATTTTCCTTGCATATCGGGATAGTTTACTCTGCTTATTCGTGAAAGGTCAGAAGTAGTCATTCTGATTGAGTTGAATTAAAGAGCATCCCGTCACCTCAGAATGATTCTCTCAAAAAAACTTTGACACAAACAGGCAATTTGCTCATGACACAGGAAAAACCCTCTCCAGAACAGCACAGCTCTGAGCAAGAGTTAGACGCTCAGAAGTTTCATTTCGGCCGACGTCATTTCTTGGCAATAGGAGCAGGAGCTGCCACTGGATTAGCCTTTTCTGCTCCTGCTTTTGCTAAAGGAGCAAGGGGCTGTCAAGGGAAACAGTTACAAACAACAACTCTTCCCACCTTCCAACAACCCCCGGTTGCTCCCCTGGGTACTGCTGAGAATCCCACAGAACTGGCTATTGATTATATTTCAGAAGCTGTTAGCTTCTCATCGGAAACTCGCCAGGAAGTAACGATGCGTTACTACTCCTACGGTGAACAAGGACCTTTTGAGCGCACATCAAACCATCTTCTGCGACCAGGACCGACATTCAAATTTAAGGCCAGAAATCCCAATAAAAATACTTTAAATCTTAAGCTGAAGAACAATCTTCCCCCCAATGAGGGTACTAACTACCCCTCCGCCCCTCCCCACCCGAGTACAGGTAGTCCAGGAGTTGCTGACAGGCCCAAGGATTTTAATACAACCAACCTGCACTTCCATGGGTTCCACGTTTCGCCGCTGAGTCGCACTCTGGCAGGTCAACCTGGTTCCGCTCTGGATAGTCCAGTGAGCCTCTCTTCCGATGACATCTTTGCAGCCGTTCACCCCAAAGGGGAAATGGGTAGCACTGGTGAGCATCTGTACCAGGTGGTTGTGCCTAAATTTCATGCCCCCGGTACCCATTGGTATCATCCCCACCAACATGGCTCAACGGCTTTACAACTGGCGGATGGTATGGTCGGTGCATTAATTATCGAAGAACAAGGAGATGCGGTAATTGATGTAGATCGCGACCTGGTAATGATCGCCCAGGAAGTGATTACCGAAGATGCCATTGTCAAGCCTGATCCCGACTTACCACCGGTTCCTGGTGACCAGATGATCTACAACTGTAGCCCTGCATCTTACAAATTTACGATTAACGGTTACTTGAATCCGATCTTAAAGATGCAACCTGGGGAATTACATCGCTGGCGATTTATTAATGCTACAGCGACGACGCGGGGCTTTATTCAGCTTGAACTACGCAAGGTGGAAGACGATGGAAAAACACAGACATTACAGGATCTTAATGTGATTGCTCTTGATGGGATTAGCTTTTATGGACGAGCTCCTGAAGTTAAGCAAGTTTTAGTGTTAAACCCTGCCAATCGAGCTGATTTGTTGATCCAACTGAATGAACCTGGTACTTACCAACTCTGGAAAAAGGTTTGGAGGGCAGGACGGGGTAATCTAGGTGAATTTGGTATTATTGTTTCTACATTGATGAGAGAAGGACCCCAGCAACAACAGATTCTGGCAACGATAACGGTAGAAGGGGATCGGGTTACCTCACCCAAAAATATTCCTGATACTATTCCTGGTGATTTCCCCGAATATCTCCAACCGATTACGGATGACCAATTGTTACACTATGAAGTCAGATATAAAGAAGAAAATGGTAATGACGCGATTCAAAGTTTAATTTATGAGCGTCCCTTTGTGTTTGGGTTCTATAAGGAAACCAGAACCCAAAATTGCAACTTTTATATGCAGCGTCCAAAAGACGAAGAAGATAAGGATGGAAAGCAGTTTAACAAGGACATCAAATCTGGCAAACTAAATCCAGGCCAAGCTAACCCCAACCCCCGTTTGCTTCAGATTAATGGAGTTTCTTTCACTCCCAAGAGCGGAAGCAACTATATTTCCTATCTTCCGGCATACAAAGTTATAGGGGCATATGAGTTAGACGAAAAGAAACCTTATAACCCAGGTCGATTCACCGCAGGTGCTTATCGGAATGAGACGGTTCAGTTAGTCAAGCTCAACACCTGTGAAGAATGGATTATCTTCAATTACAGTAATGTTGCCCATCCGTTCCACATTCATATGGCTCCTTTTCAAGTGGTTGAGGTATATGATCCCAACTACGACGAAAACAACCCTGTTAAGTACGATCCCGCTACTTCACCTTGGCATGATACTTATCCAATCCCTCCTTTCAAATATATTCCGGATTTAAATAAATTAGATGATCCATGCAATAAATTCAAAGGAGTTGAGGGATTTATCTATGGCTATCTCAAAATTCGTCTACGCTTTACCGATTTTTGGGGTAAGTACGTTTTCCATTGTCACTTGCTCAACCATGAAGACCAGGGTATGATGCAGACGATTTATGTGATGAATGATGATGGCGGCACAGGGTATAATCCTTTCACTCAAGTGAAAACCTCCACTGGTGTTGTTCCCAAAGTGACCATTGGTGATTTAGGTGCCTTACCCGCTAATTATTATCCACCTACCCATTTTGAACCTTATAACCATCCCAATATACCAGCCGAATCTTACCCCAATGCCTATTTTGAACCCTTAAGATGGTATGGAAAACAAGAAGGCTTTCCGGTATATTCTCAATTGGGCAAAGAGAGCTTCCCTCCCCAAGTTGAAATCACCAGTGATGGTAAAATTGTGGGAATAGTCAATCCAGATCCCATCATACGTTTTTGACACTCCCCATCAATAAATTGAAGGGGATTCTTAGTTCATAGGGATACCAATATACTTGCCCTCACTAAGCATCTTGACCGTATGCCTTCAGGGGGCTTGTCGCCCCCTGAAGCAATTATCAGTTGAGGCCCTGGGGAGATATTGAGCTTGACTATCTCTTGAATTATGGGAAACCACAGCAGTACCACGCTTAATCTATTTGAGATTAAAAATCGTTGTAAATGACGGCGACGACTGTTCTGTTTTATAGGTATTGGTAGTGTAGCCGCCAACCTTTCTATTCGCACTTGCTTGTAAGTTTGCAGTAATGCAACCAACAAATTCAGGGTCAGCAGTTGCGAATCACTGAGATATTTTTGTAGATGGGTCTGGTAGAATGAAGGTAACATTAAATAATAATGGTCTTGTCAAATTCACGAGACCATTCTTTTTTACCACAATCTACTACTCTTTCTGATACCTCACGTGAGTCGGGCTGCGGTGACTAGCTCCATAAGGTTTTTTGATGACAAACCTTAACCACCCGCACCTCCTCTATGTCTTGCTTTGAGGGGGCTTGTCGCCCCCTGAACCGTATGCCCTACGGCTTAGTAATCAGGAAATTCTCGCACATGCAAACTAGCTGGCCATTCTTGGGGGTTACTCCCTTTGGGGTCAGCTAGTTCCAGGGGGCAATTGCTCCCTAGTTGCTTAACAAAGACGGCAGGAGAAGGATGAGTCTCCTTACAGTTGGCAATAATTTCAGATATCCAATTGGGGTCACAAATCCTGGCATTGTGACCTGTTTCCCCACCAATGATGACTAAATCAAGGGAGGATAGAAAATTCCCCCAATTTTCAATTTTCTCTAATAGGGGTTCACAGACGATCCAGTGTTTGTGGGCAGGGATTTGAACCAGATCGGAGAGCCTGGGGATGAGAACAGCTTGGTTTTCAATGGTACAGCCAACCCAGATGTTGGTCGGTAAGTAATCCCTGTCTGCTACCTTAAGCCACTCTTGAATTGCCATGCCCATGATGTGGGGACGTTTGGTGAGTAACATAAAAATCTGCTTGGGAGCACTAACCATCGCATCAAGCATTTCAATGTGCCACTCGCGCGGGACCCATTGTCCAAATATGTCCGTCATACTGGCGACAAAATGTCGCTTTTTTTTTCGTTGCCGTTGCCAACTTGCTAAAATATCGTGCCTGAGCCTGAGTGCCGGAGGAGGGGATAGATAAGATAATTGATTGCCGCCAAAAAACTGATTCTGATTGATTCGCTCGGCATAACAGTGAGCACAGCCAGCCGAGATTTTCTCGCACCACCACCCTCCTTCAATTGCGACAATGATATTGTCAGTGACATCGACACATTCCATCTATTAAAATAAAAAATGATGAATAAGTTTACAAAAAAACTATCTTTGGCGACAATTATAACTTTTCTCTTTTGACACTCCCCACGATTAGAAATCGGGGGATTCTTGGTTCAACGAACTGACTTGCTTAACCAGACCGGAATCAGGAAATGTAGAGGACAGATCTCCCCAAGCGTTGATAAAAGTTTCGGTGTGCC